>JAZNQJ010000216.1:0-8573 GCA_045590115.1 Alistipes sp.
TGAAGTGTTACTCGCTTCAAGTAAGGATTGTACTTCTTACGCTCCAAACGGTCTGGAGTATTCTTCTTGTTCTTAGTGGTGATGTAGCGTGACATACCTGCAACGCCGCTCTCCTTCTGCTCGGTGCACTCAAGGATTACCAGCACTCTGTAACCTTTCTTTGCCATTTTCTGCTAGTTGTTTTTAGTAAACCTTCTTAGCGGCCTTAGCCTCACGAAGTGCAGCTGCAAGACCCTTCTTGTTGATTGTTTTGATGCCGGCAGCCGAAACCTTCAAAGTGATCCAGCGGCCCCCCTCCTCCGACCAGAAACGCTTAGTTCTCAAGTTAGGCGAGAATGTGCGCTTGGTGCGGATGTGCGAGTGAGAAACATTGTTACCCACCATCGCTACCTTACCAGTGATTTCACAAACTTTCATTGTACTTTATTTTTAACTTTTCGACCAACGTGGTTGAAAAGCGCACAAAGATAGTTATTATTTGTCAATTTGCAAACTTTATTGAAAATAAATCTTTTGTCCTGCAGTTTCTATGAGTTAATATGGGTTAATATGGTGCAGTTCATCGAAACTCATCCGAACCCATCGAAACACCAGCCTTAACTCTATAATATGAAACAGAAAAGGCGAGAATATTCTCGCCTAATACAGTGTATTGTTGTTATACTATGCAAACGCAAGAACCAAACCAATAACAATCATAAGTATTACCCATATAAGCAGAGCATACTTGACTTTTCCCCAGTAGGTGCGTTTGCCTGCTCGCTTAAGCATCTCTTGTATATCGGGCTGATTGAAGCGCTCTGGATCCTGCTTCTTAATCTGCTTGCACATCTTTACAGCATGCTTGCTTACTGACTCACACTTCTCCTCCGCAAGTCGACTATGTAATTCATCTGGATGTGACTCCTCAAGTTTAAATTCGTCAGACTGATCCAGTAAGGCTGTAATACCAGCAACAAGTTCTTCGGTGGTTCCTTTTATTGGGAAGTCTCTCTTGAGGTTGAAGTTGAAACGCTCCATTCTGTATTCCACAATATCATCTATTTCTTCATCCTTGGCTTGCTGAGCTTTTTCCTCAGGAGTCTCCTCGAATAACTTCTTGGCCAATCCAACAACTCCACCGCCAAGAGCAGCACCTAACCCAAAACCAGAACCAGATGATGATGATGATTTAGACGATGATGAGCCACTACTTGCATACTTGCCTATCTTATTCTTACGAAGGTAGCTATCGGAATAGGTTTTATTGGGGTCTATCTCCCCATTGACATACCATATTCTGGCTGTATGTTTGCCTGATATAGAAGATACGTTTTGATACTTACCTGAACAATACTCTTCGTGAGAAATCTCAACATCTTTGTTTATAATACTCATAATGTTAAATTGTTAAGTTAAACATTGTTTTTAATAAAAGTAGTCGTTTGCGATAAATGACAACCGTTTAACTTAAATCAGGAGACTGTCTCAAAAAAAAAGAAACGTGGGTGTACTTGATGTAACAAGGTACGACCAAGCACCCACAAAAACACAAGCACATCCCACGCCATACGGCGAGGGCATTCATCGTGCCTATTGGTGTTTTTGTTCTTAAAAATTGGTCGTTTTTGTTACAAATCCAATAGCCCTAAATGCCATCTAAAACATTGTGTATTCCACAATGATGATACAAATATAGTGATAATTACTCTATCAACAAAAAATTATTTCAATTTATTTTATGCTAAATTATGACTTAAATGTTATTTAGTTCTTGCCCTGGTTGCGCAGAAGGTATCGGTATACCTTTACCTCCTCAGGGTCGCCCATCTCCTTGCCCATGACATCCGAGAGCTTTACGCATAGCTCCTTAGGCTTGCGGGCGTTAATCTGGCACGATGAGAGTTTCATCACGATGTTGCATGAGGCGTGGCCGGTGTCGCATGTGAGGTTTGTGCCGATACCGAACATACACTTGATGCGTCCCTCGCAGGCCTTCTTAATCTCGACACACTTCTCAAAGTTGAGCGAGTCGCTGAAGACGATAGACTTGGTCATAGGGTCGATACCAAGCTCCTTATAGCGGTTGATGGCCATGTCGATAAAGGCTATAGGGTCGCCAGAGTCGTGGCGTACGCCGTCGAACAGGCAGGCATGCTTCTTCGAGAAGTTGTTGAAGAATACCTCCGAGCCGAAGCTGTCCGTAAGTGCTGTGCCGAGGTAGCCATCATATACTTTCACCCAATCCTCCATCGTGAGGTAGTTGGCATTACGTGGGCCACCATTCACCGCAGCGATAAACATAGGTAGCTCGTGGGGATATGTGCCTATCATCCTCATGTCCAGCTCCATAGCCAGGTGACAGTTCGATGTACCGGTACATCCGCAAGGGTTGTTTTTGAGGTGCTTAACGACCATGCGCTGCACATCGTACGAGAAGCGTCGACGTGTGCCAAAGTCGGAGAAAATGATGTTATTCTCACGTGCCATCTGCTCCTTGCGCTCCAAGCGGGCAATCATCTCCTCGGCGTCGTAGCTGTTGCGCAGGTGGAAAAGCTCCGATACGGTAGCGAGGATAGGAATCTCATAGAGCGTAACCTTGTACATATAGTCGGTAACGTTGATCTGCAGGTGTCGCTCCTCATCGAGCCATACGTTGATCTTCGATGCGTCGAACCTAAATCCTGTCAGCCACTCAAAGTAGTTCTGTGGGATATACTTGCAGTTCTCTATCATGTACTTAAACTCATCCTCCGAGAGTGATATGCGCTCTAAGGCCTTAAGCTCGGCCTTGAGGTCCTCAAGGAAGTCATCATCATACTCGGTCTTAGCTCTGTCGTTAAACGTAAATGTGCCAATGGCCTGTGGGTAGAGCTTGAAATAGGCGTACGAAGTTGTAAACTTGTACAAGTCGGTGTCTAAGATTGAACGGATCATATCTATTTAGTTTTTCGGTTTATATGCGTTTTAGTTGGTCGTAGAGTAGCTCTATGGCGTAGGCCGAAGCTCGGCTAATCACTTGCGAGCGGTCGGTGCCACAGTTGCGCACAAGGGCTATTGTGGTTGTGGGCGTTGCCACAGCCATCCACACTGTGCCTACGGGCTTCTGTGTAGAGCCACCTCCGGGTCCTGCGATGCCTGTGGTGGCTATTGCGTAGTCTGCCTTGCCTACTTTACGTACACCCTCGGCCATCTGGCGTGCTACCTGCTCGCTCACTGCGCCGTAGAGTCTTATATCGTCGGGGTTTACACCGAGGATGTCGCTCTTAGCCTCGTTTGAGTAGCTCACAACGCCTGTTGTGAAGTAGGCTGAAGCACCCGCTATGGCTGTAAACTTGGATGCTATGGTGCCTCCTGTGCAGCTCTCGGCAACGGCGAGCTTTAGGCCTATGCGTGTGAGTATGTCGTGGATGAGTCGCTCTACTGTAGCACCCTCCATGCCTACGATATTATCGGGTATGAGGTGTCTGAGTAGCTCAAACTGACGCTCTATCTCTGCCTCGGCAACCTTGCCATCAACGTCATATGCCGATAGCCTCAGACGCACAATGTTGGGTGCTGGGAGGTAAGCCAAGTGCAGGTAGTCGGGTAGTGCGTCCTCCCACTTGGCAATGCGCTCGGCAAGTAGTGACTCGGCGATGCCACGAGTAATCAGCGTGCGGTGTACAACATCGTGAAGCGTGAATCGCTGCTTTAGGCGTGGGATAACCTCATCCTCCATGAGATGCTCCATCTCGAAGGGTACGCCGGGGAGCGATACTACCACACGCCCATCTTCGGTGTCAAACCACATTCCTGGGGCTGTGCCATGGGCATTGTGTAGCACTGTGCAACGCTCTGGAAGCATCGCCTGACCACGATTTAGTTCGGTAAATGGTATTCCACGACGCTCCAGGAGGCTGCGTACATGTTCACCCTCAGCCTCGTTATACTTAAGCTCCATGCCGAAGTATGCGGCAAGAGTATGCTTGGTAATGTCATCCTTCGTAGGACCAAGGCCTCCTGTGATTATCACAACATCCGATATGGCGAGTGTGCGACGTAGGGTTGCCACTATACTCTCTTTGGAGTCGCCGATAGATAGCTTCTCGGCTATTGTGATGCCTATGGAGTTGAGCCAGCGGGCAATAGATGCGGTGTTGGTATCCACAATCTGCCCGATGAGTATCTCATCGCCAATGGTTATTACCGTTGCTTTCATCCTACTAATTGTTTGTGGTTATCTCTTTGGCTGCACGACCAAGTAGTCGGAGTCCATTTTCACGCACGCCGCTATTTAGTGCTACGAGCGATGCTCCTGCCTCGAACATGCGTTTTACATCCTCCTTTGTCATCATACCTCCACAGCCGATGATAGGGTAGTTATGCTCGCATCGCTCTGCTACGTAGCGTACCACCTCTATGGCACGCTCAGTGAGTATAGCTCCACATACAGCACCCTTAGGCTCTGGGTTGAGCGTTATAGAGCCTGCCACAGCCTCGATGCCATCGAGCGGTGTCTCTATGAGGATGTCTACCACGGTGTTAAGCTCCTCGTTGGTCATGTCGGGCGATACCTTGACAAGTATTGGTCGGTAGTCGAGCTGACCACGACGGAACTCAAACATTGGCTCTATGAGTTGTAGTATCTCCTCACGTGTGCGAGGTACATATTGCTTTGCAGAGGTGTTGCACGCAAGGTTGATAACGAAGAAGTCGACATATTGATACATGTTGCGGAATACTCGCAGGTACTCCTTCACGATGCGGCTACGTGGCGATGTTGTCAGTTTGCCGATGTTGCAGCCAATGACCAGGTCGTGGGTGTAGCGGTTGCGCTTGCGTATGTTGCGCATTGCATGCTCCAAGCCGAGGTTGGGCGCTCCTGAGTTGTTCACAATCGACTGTAGCTTGCGTAGGCGGCGTAGTCGTGGGCGTGGTGTTCCTGGCTGGGGACGTGGTGTTACGGAGCCTATCTCCACAAATCCGAAGCCTGTAGCGCCCAGCTCTGTGAGGTAGTCACCATTTGGGTCGAAACCTGCGGCAATGCCTATTGGGTTGCGAAAGTGTATACCCATCACCTCACGCTCCAATGTGGGGTTGTTCGGAGCAAGCGTGCGGCGCAATGTCCACTTGCCGAAGGGTAGGTGTGCGACAAGGCGTAGCATCGCAAGGCGAATGGCGTGTGTCGTCTCGGCAGGAAAAAGTCTAAGAATATTTTGGAATAGCGATCGTTTCATCACCCTTATTGTTGTCATAATAATAGACAAATATACGAATAAAAGGGTTATGTTGTAACCATTTGCGGTAGATTTATTTGCCTAAGGCGCAAAATTTTAGAAATACTCGGTGCGGTAGGCGTAGCTGTTGCGCAATGTTTCAAACTCTTCTGGATGTAGTTTTAGATGGTTGCTCTCTTCCGAAATAGGATAATAGTTATCTATGGTTGCTACCATCTCATCCCAGCCTATTAGCTTAGGCTCTACGGCACTTACCTCCGCAGGATACCACTCCGTTAGTGGTAGCCCAAAGTAGTCGGCTACAGCCCTGACTGATAGTGCTGTAGCATTGGCTTTGCCCTGTAGTGAGTAGCCCGCAACGTGGGGTGTTGCTATAAGACTTCGTTCAAGTGTGCAACCCGCGATATTAGGCTCATTCTCCCATACATCAAATGCGTAGCGATGCGAAGAATTGGCCACTGCACAATTGTCCACTACGCCACCTCGTGATGCGTTTAAAATCGTAGCATCAGGACGCATCACGTCGAGTAGCTTTTGGTTGAGCAGATGGCGTGTTGTGGGGTCTAATGGCGTGTGAAATGTTAGTATGTCGCAGCGTTGTGCAAGCTCCTCTATACTTCGGAAGTCGCCACCCTCACGCTCCTTGCGTGGTGGGTCACACTCTAAAACTTGAAAACCCCAATGACGTGCATACTCGCTCACAAGTGAGCCAACAGCACCCACGCCCACAACGCCTAATGTGTAGTCCGAGGGGCGTTTCCTGTCACTTAACACTATATGTCGCAGTACGGCGGCCACCCACTGCAGTACGCCACGAGCATTGCACCCCTTGGCGTTACGTACCGTAATGCCCATATGCTGGCAGTAGTCGAGGTCTATATGGTCAGTTCCGATTGTTGCTGTGGCTATGAGCTTAACGCTGGAGCCACCGAGTAGCGACTCGTTGCAGAGGGTACGTGTGCGGATGATGAGTGCATCGGCATTGGCTACCGACCTGTTACTAATCAACTTACCTTTGATGTACTCCACCTCGGCATAAGGCTCCAAGACACCTTGGATGAATGGTATGTCGCTATCAATAACTATCCGCATGATTTTGCTGATGGCATATTACGTGGCTAAAATTAGAACAAAGATAGTGAAATATTCTAAAAAATTAGTATATTTGCACGATATTTTAGGGTGCAACATCTAAAGATGTTAAACCATTAAATTTAAAGTGTAGAAGTTATGTCAGTGCGTCACAAAATGTTCGACCCCAATACCATCGTTCCCGATAATGGTAACTACTTCGGTATCCCCCTTGAGCCTGAAGATGCTGCCTTGGTGCTTATCTCAGCCCCATGGGACACCACAGTGTCGACACGTGCAGGTAGCTCATATGCTCCTGATGCGATTATCGAGGCGTCACGTTTCATAGATTTCTATGAGCCATCGGCACCTGACAGCTGGCGTAAGGGTATCGCCACAGTCCCAATCGACTACTCAATTCAAGACCTCTCGCACCGTCTGCGCTCCGATGCAGATAAGGTTATCTCGCTGAGCAATACCGATGTGGAGTATGTCTTTGAGAATATCATGCACGAGCGCCGTTTGCGCCGCATCAACGAGGCTTCGATGCTCGTTAATGATAAGATTTACGCTCAGTCTAAGACGTGGTTGGAGCGTGGTAAGATTGTGGGTTTGGTTGGTGGTGACCAATCTACTGCCTATGGCAATATACGTGCCGTTGCCGAGCATCATAAGGATATAGGTATACTCCATATTGATGCACGCTGCAACCTCAAGGAGTATCACTACGGCTTCACTCACTCACACGCCTCTATCATGCACAACGTGCTGCGTGATGTAGAGGGCGTAAGTAGGCTCGTTGCCGTAGGTGTCCGTGAGTTTAGCCCTAAGGAGTGGGAGCGTGCCGAGGAGGATGAGCGCATACGCCTATTCACAGGCCAATATATTTGGTCGTCGCACTTTGAGGGTGTCAATTGGTCAACCATTGCCGATGAGATTGTCGAGGCGTTGCCCGAGAAGGTCTATATCTCGCTTGATATTGATGGCCTTACCATTGAGTGTTCGCCACATACGGGTACTACCATTTCGGGAGGTCTGCGCTTCCCTGAGGTAGTATATCTCTTCGGCAAGATTGTGGCTTCAGGTCGCCAGATTGTTGGTTTTGACCTTACGGAGGTTGTTCCCGACGTAGAGGATAAGACCGATGCGATGATTGCTGCTCGCTTACTTTTTAAGATGTGTAGCTTGGCACTTAAGTTTGTCGATGCAAAGAGTGTATTATGATGAGAGGCCTTGTTTTAAAGCATGAAAAAGTTACAAAACAAACAGTTTAAAACTATCTAAACTTATTATGTCAATTTTTACGAAATTTGGTAGAGTAAAGCGTTTCCACGTTATGTCGCAACGCGGACATAACTTTCTGCAGGCTCCATGGGCAGGTGGTATCGTTTTGGTTGTATGCGTAATTATTGCCATGTTGCTCGCAAATCTTCCCGCAACGGCAGATTTTTATCACAAGATGCTTCATATGGAGTTTGGCTTGTGGATTGATGGAGAGCTTTTCCCTGAGTCGATGACTGTTGAGAAGTTTGTCAACGACGCACTGATGGTGATATTCTTCTTTACCGTAGGCCTTGAGATACGTCGTGAAATGTCACATGGACAGCTCTCAACCCCTAAGAAGGCTATTCTCCCTATTGTTGCGGCGTTGGGTGGTATGCTCTGTCCAGCACTTATCTACTCATGCTTTAATCTTGGCACAGAGTCTATTAGTGGCTGGGGTATCCCAACGGCTACCGATATCGCATTTGCCATTGGTATAATGTCAATCTTGGGTAACAGAGTGCCGATCTCGCTTAAGGTCTTCCTTACTGCATTGGCCGTTGCTGATGACCTTGGTGCTATTTTGGTTATAGCCCTATTCTATGGTCAGACACCTAACCTGTTGCTTCTGGGTATAGCAATACTTATCATGGTGGGTATCTACTTTATGCGTCGTATGGGTGAGTATCGTGTTGCTGCCTACCTCATCCCTGCATGCGTTGTGTGGATTTTGTTCTACTACTCAGGTGTCCATGCAACAATCTCAGGTGTGGCTATGGCGATGCTTATCCCCACAACACCACGTTATAGCCGCTCGTACTACCTGCATAAGGCAGATATTATCGAGCGAGGTATCAAGAATGCCGATAGCATCGAGGATGAGAATGAGGCTCAGGAGGAGCGTACATACTATTTCAACCGTATGAAGCAGATATCTAATGGTGCTGAGAGCATGAGCCATCGTGTGGAGCATCTGCTAATGCCCTATGTCAACTTCCTCATCATGCCTATCTTTGCGCTTGCAAATGCAGGTGTGCATAT
>JAZNQJ010000217.1:0-11573 GCA_045590115.1 Alistipes sp.
CCTACACCTCGTGCGACAGCGGTGCGGGCACAGCATCCCTCATATCGAAGTCGCCCCAGCGCTCTGCCACGTAGTCGAGCGTCGAGCGTATCTCCTCTACGTCGAACGACGTGACGAGCTTTAGGCGCGTCTGCTTGAAATCGGGGAGACCTTTAAAGTAGTTCGTCAGATGGCGGCGCATCTCAAGGATTCCTACCCTATCGCCCTTAACCTCCAACGACTTAGCAAGATGCTCCTTAGCAATAGCAACACGCTCTACGACAGATGGTTGTGCAAGCAACTTCCCTGTAGTGAGATAGTGCTTACACTCTCGGAAAATCCATGGTCGGCCATATGTTGCTCGGCCAATCATCACACCATCGACACCATACTTATCGAACATCTCTTTACACTTTACTGCCGAGTCCACATCGCCATTGCCGATGATGGGAATTGTTATGCGGGGGTCGTTCTTAATTTTACCAATAAGTGTCCAATCTGCCTCGCCACGATACATCTGTGAACGTGTGCGGCCATGAATGGTAAGGGCTGCAATGCCCACATCCTGCAGTCGCAGGGCAATCTCTTCAATATTACGCATCTCATCGCTCCAGCCAAGGCGTGTCTTTACGGTAACGGGCTTGTTTACGGCACGCACAATCTGGCGTGTCATCTCTACCATAAGGTCGGGGTCACGCATCATGCCTGAGCCAGCACCACGTGAGGCAATCTTCTTTACGGGGCAGCCAAAGTTGATATCTATAATATCGGGATTTGCGCTCTCGGCAATACGTGCCGCCTCGACCATAGGCTCAATGAGGTGGCCATATATCTGAATACCTACAGGGCGCTCATAATCAGCGATATTGAGCTTTGCACGTGACTTCCAGGCATCACGTATCAGGCCATCCGACGATATAAACTCGGTGTATACCACATCGGCACCAAACCTCTTACACATATAGCGAAACGAGGGGTCGGTGACATCCTCCATAGGTGCGAGGAATAGCGGCTGCGAGCCTAACTCAATATCTGCAATCTTCATACGTGTCAATATTTTGCACAAAGGTACAAAATAAATGAGAAAATAGTAATGAGAAATTAGAAATTAGGAATGAGTAATTAGAAAAAAGTTGTATCTTTGCGCTTTGAATATAAATATAGGTAACTATGGTTAACATCGAAGAGTTTATTGCAAGCGTCGTGAAGAGTGCTGCCCAAGAGCTATATGGCACCAGCGACAACATACAGATACAAAAGACCCGCAAAGAGTTTGAGGGCGACTACACCGTTGTGGTATTCCCACTATTGCGTGCATCACGCAAGTCACCTGAGGCCACAGCCCAAGAGCTTGGCCAGAAAATCGTGGATTCAACACCTGAGATTAGCTCGTTCAACGTCATCAAGGGATTCCTCAACCTCTCGGTAGACGCATCGTTCTGGACAGCACGCTTTGGCGAGATTCTCGCTGAGCCTAACTACGGCTTTGCGCCCAGCACAGGACGTACCATAATGATTGAGTACTCGTCGCCAAACACCAACAAGCCACTACACCTCGGACACATACGTAACAACCTACTCGGTTACTCGGTAGCCACAATTCTCAAGGCTAACGGCCACAACGTAATCAAGGTAAACTTGGTCAACGACCGAGGTATTCACATCTGCAAGTCGATGCTTGCATGGCAGCTCTATGGCGGTGGCGAGACACCAGAGTCATCCGGCATGAAGGGCGACCACCTCGTGGGTAAATACTACGTGGAGTTCGACAAGCACTACAAAGCACAGATTAAGGAGCTTGTTGCCAAGGGCTTGAGCGAGGATGATGCAAAGAAGCAGGCACCTATAATGCTCCAGGCACAGGAGATGCTACGTAAGTGGGAGGCTAAGGACCCTGAGATTTATGCTCTCTGGGAGAAGATGAACGGCTGGGTATACGAGGGCTTCGATGTTACGTACAAGGCTATGGGCGTGGACTTCGACAAGGTATACTACGAGTCGCAGACATACCTCTTGGGCAAGAGCTTGGTGGAGGACGGCCTTAAGAAGGGTGTATTCTTCCGCAAGGAGGACAACTCAGTATGGATTGACCTTGAGGCTGATGGCCTCGACCAGAAGCTACTCCTTCGTGGCGATGGCACATCGGTTTATATGACTCAGGACCTCGGCACAGCACTCAGCCGTTTTGAGGAGAACAAGCTCGACGACATGATATATGTTGTGGGCAACGAGCAGAACTACCACTTCCAGGTACTCAAGCTTGTGCTTAAGAAGCTTGGCTACGAGTGGAGCGACAACATCTTCCACCTATCATACGGCATGGTGGAGCTTCCTGAGGGTAAGATGAAGTCTCGTGAGGGTACTGTAGTAGATGCCGACGACCTCATTGCCGACATGATTGGCACAGCACGTGAGATGTCTGCAGAGCTTGGCAAGCTCGATGGCGTATCTGAGACAGATGCCGCAGCAATCTCTGAGATGGTAGGTCTTGGTGCGCTTAAGTACTTCATACTCAAGGTAGACCCTAAGAAGACCATGTTGTTTGACCCACGTGAGAGTATCGACTTCAACGGCAACACAGGCCCATTCATTCAGTATACTCACGCACGTATCTGCTCAATCCTTCGTAAGGCTGAGGAGGCTGGCATAGACAGCTCGATGTATGGTTCAGCACAGCTACTTGCCGAGGAGGTAGAGCTTATCAAGAGCCTTACCGAGTACCCAGCAACCGTACGCACCGCAGGCGAGCAGTTTGCGCCATCCGTAATCGCAGCATATGCCTACGACCTTGCCAAGCAGTTCAACGGCTATTACCACGACCACTCAATCCTTAAGGAGGAGAACGAGGTTACTCGTGCCTTGCGTCTAAAGCTTGCCGAGCAGGTGGCTCGTGTCATCCGCTCTGCAATGTCACTCTTGGGCATTAACGTACCTGAGCGCATGTAGCAATGCGACGACTACTCACGCTTCTTCTGCTACTCATGGTAGCATGTGGCTCTCAGACGACCACCAACTCGGAGGATAATGGCTCCGAGCAGGAGGTGCTGCGCCGCATGAAGCGCCCTACGGATGACCTATCCCAGATAAAGAGTCGTGAGCAGTACGAAGATTACATACGTCGCTATTGGGATGATTTCGACTTTGCGATAGGCGAGGATATAGACCTCTACGAGAGTAACGACCTCTACGCCGCCTTTGCCAACTACGTGATGGTTTTACCTCGCAACGATGCCGATAGCCTACTACGTAGCCTTATGCATCGTGCATCGGGTAGTCGTGAGGTACTCGACTTCTTTATGGAGATGGCTCGTGATATCCTCTACGACCCCAATGTCCCCACACGTAACGATGAGTATTATGGCGTGGTGCTTGAGGCAGCGTTGGAGTCGGAGCTACTCGATGAGTACGACCGCATAGCTCCCGAGAGCGACCTACACTATGTGCGACAAAACCGTCGTGGCGAGGTTGCCAACGACTTTACGTACACACTCTCGAACGGCTCACAACACAGGTTACATAGCCTTAAGGCAGAGTACACTATACTCATGTTTAACAACCCCGGTTGCGAGATGTGTCGCACGATTATCGACCAGATAGAGCAGTCGGAGGTTATAAACAACCTACGCAAGAGTCACGACATCAAGATTATAGCCATCTACCCCGATGAGGATATCGAGGCGTGGAACGAATACCTTAGCTCGATGCCCAAGTGGTGGATATGTGGCTACGACGCTGAGCAGAAGATTACCGCAGAGCGAACATACGACCTTAAGGCGATACCTTCGTTGTATCTGTTAGATAGCGACAAGCGAGTGCTTATTCGTGATGGCGTGGATGTATCGCTCTTTGAGGCTGCTTTGACTAACCTAACTACAAAGTGATGAACGCTATAGATATCTTCGTAGAGCTTGGTCATCGCCTTGAGTCATTTGGTAATGGCGAGACCTCGCAGAGTGTCATAGCACGTGCTATGGCAGAGAATGGGTGGTTTACCCAGGAGGATATCATACGCTCGGTGGAGGCTATACGAGATACAATGCTTCAAGCAGAGCTACTCACAGCGTGGTGCGCAAAGTACCCTACGGTAGATAAGCCTCAGGATGTGGCAATCATCATGGCGGGCAACATCCCATTAGTAGGATTTTTCGACCTGATGTGTACGGTCATAAGCGGTCACAGATGCCATATTAAGGCCTCAAGCAAAGATAGAGTTATGATGAACTATATCGTTAGCCTACTGCGAGATATAGAACCAAGCATCAGTATATATGACTACTCTTCATCAGCCAACTACGACATGCTTATAGCTACGGGTGGCGATGAGGCTATACGCTACTTCGATGAGCATTACCCCACTACACGCCGTCTGTTGCGTGGTAGCCGTCACTCGGTGGCTGTGTTAGATGGCAGGGAGAGTGACGAGGAGCTACGAGGCCTTGAGGAGGATATCACCGCATACTCAGGACTTGGTTGCCGCTCGGTGTCTCTGCTATTTACGCCTGAGGGTCACCGTCCAAGGCTACACACCCAAGTGCCACGATGCACAAAGCTCTACAACAACCTACGCTCGGAGCTTGCACTACGTAGGATGCAGGGTGCCGACCATGAGCCTTGCGGAGGTTTTATTCTCTGCCCTTCGGATGATTTCCCCACAACGCTTAGCGTGATAAGCATTGCTGAGTACCGAGAGCTAAGCGACGTAGAGCGTTGGCTGAAGCTCAACGGCCACCGCATACAGTGTGTAGTAAGCCATATCAAGAGTCTTGGCACTGCGCTACCCTTTGGCAGCGTGATACCCTTTGGCAAGGCACAATACCCTGCGCTTAACGACTATGCCGATGGCATAGACACCATGCAGTGGCTACGAGGAGTACGTCTACAGCAACGCCTATGACGGCTACACCAACATCCGCAACAACCCCTCAACAAAGGGCAAGATTATCGGTGTATTGCCTAATGGTAACTACCCTGCCGAGTTTATCGAGGTATCATGGGAGAACAACAATTGGTACTATATCTACTACAAAGGTATCTACGGCTACGTGGCAAAGTCACAGATGAGCTCCACTCCACAGAATGCTGTAAACCTCAAGATTACTGCTAAGTGGCTAACAGGCGAGTGGTACGACAGAGCTGGCAACAAGCTTACGCTCGACAATAAGGGCAACTTCACTCTCTATGGCACTATAGAGGCAGCTGGTAAGTGGCGTTTGACAGGAGGTAACAACCTCACACTCAAGGCTACTTATGCGGGTTGGAGTCAGACATTGGTTGTAGACCTTGACCTTGGATGCGTTGGTGACTTTACACGTGCTGGCGCAAGACTTCCGCTCAGCCGTCAGGCAGCCATCAACACTGCAGGCATGTCGGACTACACACTATCACAGGCTATCTACCGCTCATCGGCTGATGCACTACCTACGGAGTATCAGTGGATTAAGGGCGATTGGACATCGATACTAAACCCCCAGAACAAGCTTGAGATTAATGATGATTATATCACCATTAACAGCATCATGGGCGGAGAGAAGAATGGCAAGGAGGTGGAATACACCATCAGCTACCACTACAACAACACCTTCAATAAGCACTACGTAGCTATTAAGCCTAATGCCGACCTACCTATAGTATACCTTGACACCATCGACCACAAGATTTTCTTCCTCAACCAGTTTGCCGAGGAGGAGTTCGTTCAGTCAGGAGCGGCTGATCAGAGCGATAATTCAGGTGGTGGCAATAGTACGCTTATCGCTATTCTCGGCGTTGTTTTCGGTGCGCTGATCGCCGTTGTTGTGTTCCTGGTTATGAAGCTAAAGTCTCAAAAGCAGACTCAGAAGTAGGATGCGCCAATGAGAAATGAGAAATTAGGAATGAGGAATTAGGAATTGGGAGTGGGAATTTTTCTCACTCCTTTTTTTTGTGTTATCAATATTCGTAGAACTTCAAACAAAACACCTTACAACCCGTATTGGCCTAAAAATTGTTATTACATAGTGTCGTATATTGCCAAAAACTTATAACTTTGCGCTGGTAATATTTATACTATGAAGCAGTTTGATACACAGAACGGACTCCCAGAGCGTGAGGACTTCACAGCCGAAGACCGCCATTTTATGCAGATGGCCATAGACCTTTCGATAGAGAATATCGACCAGGGAGGTGGCCCCTTTGGCGCTGTGATCGTGAGAGATGGCAAGCTAATATCCAAGGGCGCTAACCGAGTAGTACCCAACAACGACCCTACGGCACATGCCGAGGTGGTGGCCATACGCAACGCCTGTCGTGAGCTTCAGACATTCGACCTTAAGGGATGCACCGTATACACCTCATGTGAGCCATGCCCCATGTGTCTTAGCGCACTCTATTGGGCTGGTATCGAGCGCATATGTTATGCCAACACCAAGCGTGACGCTGCAGCCATAGACTTCGACGACTCGTTCATCTACGACCAGCTACGCTTAGACTACGACCGCAGGTCGATACACTGCGAACACTTTATGCGTGATGAAGCAATGGCGGCATTCCGCAAGTGGGATGACAAACTCGACAAGATTGAATATTAGACCAATACACCCATGCTTAGAAGAGTCCTAACCCTGACACTTATCACGCTACTCACTATCTCAAGCCTCTCGGCACAGCAGATCGTGGCGCATCGTGGCCATCACTCCGTAGAAGGCTCTGCTCAGAACTCCATAGCCTCGCTACATGCAGCCCACAAGGCGGGCATCGGCGTAGTAGAGTTCGACGTGGTATTTACGGCCGATGGTCGTGCTGTGGTGGCTCATGGCCCTAAGCATGGCGGAGAGCCTATTGCCCAGACCGAGTTCGACACTCTACGACAAACGCCGCTCGAGAATGGCGAGAAGCTACCATCACTTGAGGAGTATCTCGACGTGGCACTTAGCTACCCCGAGATAGAGCTACTCCTCGAGATTAAGATTTGGGGGAAGGAGTCGGCAGAGGAGGTCTTTGCCGCCATCGATAGCATGGTATCGGAGCGAGGACTTTCGGAGCGTGTCACCTACATATCGTTCAGCAAGCAGATATGCGACCTTGCCGCAGAGCGTGGTGCGCTATACCTTGCGGGTGACCTAAATCCCAAGAACATTCTCAAACGTGGCTACAAGGGCATAAGCTACCCCGCTGCCATACTACGCCTACACCCCGGATGGATTAAGCGTGCGCAGCGTTTAGGCCTCAAGGTGAGCATCTGGACAGTAAACCAACAAAAAGGTGCTGAGTGGGCAATACGCCATGGTGTGGACTACATAACAACCGACAACCCGGCACTTATCGCCGAGTGCATAGCAAACAAAGCAAACAAGAGAAGTAAAAAGTAATAACCGCAGCCTATGAAACTTAAGTACAACGTCGACGACCGACTACCCCTCTCACAGCTACTGCTCTACTCTGTGCAGTGGTTCATCCTTGCCGTAGCCGTAGTTGCCACTAGCGTCTTTGTGGCACAGGGGACACCCGCAGAGAAGCTCTTCTACGCACAAAAGCTCTTTGCCGTAATGGGCATTACGGGTGTTGTGCAGGTAGTATGGGGTCACAGACTACCCATCGTCGTAGGCCCTGCGGCGGTGTTGCTTGTGGGCGTGCTGTCGGCATTAGCCTCTAACGCCCAGACCGATGCCATATACACCTCTATAGGTATTGGTGGAGTGCTTATCACGCTACTCGCCATGAGTGGTGGCATGAGCTACCTACAGCGACTGTTCACACCCCGCATTGTGGTGGTGATACTCATGCTCATTGCCTTTACGCTCGCACCCGTAATCAAGAATCTTGTATTCCCCGCCACAGCGACAAATAGCGAACACCTCTTTGGCCTTGTGTTTGCCATCGTAGGCTCGCTTACAATGGTGGTACTCAACCGCACACTACGTGGTGTTGCCAAGAGCCTTGTGATACCTATCGCCCTGGTTGTGGGTAGCGCCGTATACTACGCCCTATTCCCCATTGCGGAGTTTCATCCAAGCGCAGCATCGTGGAAGGGCATGTTCCTTAGTAATGTAGAGTTCGACCTTGGCCTTATCATCGCCTTTGCCATATGCTACATCGCCCTACTCATCAACGATGTAGGCTCTATAGAGTCGCTTGGAAGAATGCTCCAGACACCCAATATGGAGCGCCGTCTGCGTCGTGGCGTGGCGATAAGTGGCGTGGCCAACATCTTCGCTGGCTCGATAGGCGTTCTTGGCCCTGTGAACTTCTCAATGAGTCCTGGTGTCATCGCCTCAACAGGTTGTGCCTCACGCTATGCTCTAATCCCCGCAGCCGCCTGCTTGGCACTTTGCTCTCTCTCGGATAGGCTTATATGGCTGCTTACGGCAATCCCAAATCCCGTAATTGGGGTTATACTCCTCTTCCTGATGGGTACACAGCTTGCAGCATCGTTGGAGATGATACACTCCACACGCTCGGTGCAGAGTTTCTCGGATGGTATGACCATAGGTCTACCACTGATGATGGCAATGCTCTTCCAGCTTATGCCTCGTGGCATCGCTCCGCAGATCATCGAGCCATTGGTGGGCAACGGCTTTGCCATGGGTGTCATCGTGGTAATACTCCTCGAACACCTCATAAATCGCCCGTCGAAGGGTGACACTGAGAGCAAAGTTTCATAATCTGTTGATAATTTAACCATAGAACACACCTATATTTATACAATTATTACTACATTTGTAGCCGTAATATTGTGTCATGCCACGAGCAACCTCTGATCAGAGGTCTTGTTGGCGACTTAAACTTAAGAAACTATGAGTAATACTTTGGTTGTTGTTGGCGCTCAGTGGGGCGACGAGGGTAAGGGTAAAATCACCGACTTCTATGCTGGTGGTGCCGATGTCGTAGTACGCCATCAGGGTGGTAACAACGCAGGTCATACTATCGTCTTTGACGGCAAGAAGTTCGCACTTCAGTCAATACCTTCGGGAGTGTTCAACCCCCATATCATCAACATCATGGCCAACGGCATGGTCATCAACCCTGTGTCGTTGTTCGAGGAGTTGGAGCGTCTGCACAACGCAGGAATCACCGACTACAAGCTATTTATCTCGGATCGTGCAGCATGCGTAATGCCCTACCACTCAATGCTCGACGGAGCATACGAGGCACTCAAGGGTGGCCGTCAGATAGGTACCACAAAGAAGGGTATCGGTCCTGCATACACCGACAAGTATAGTCGTGTGGGCATCCGCATCGGCGACCTCTTGGACAAGGATTACTTCGCAGAGCGTCTTCACGATGCATTGGCACAGAAGAACCTCGAGCTTCAGGCACTCGGCATGGAGCCTTGCGACTTCGATACCATCTACAACCAATATATCGAGCTGGGCGAGCGTCTACGCCCAATGATTTGCGACACATCAGTACTGCTCAACCGCCTTATCGAAGAGGGCAAGAAGGTGTTGTTCGAGGGCGCACAGGGCGTAATGCTCTGCATCGACCATGGCACCTACCCATTCGTAACATCGTCAAGTCCTACGGCTGCCAGCGTACCTGTGAATACCGGTATCGCTCCACGCTACGTCAACAATGTCATGGGCGTAGCTAAGGCATACACCACACGTGTTGGCGAGGGACCATTCCCATCAGAGCTTTTCGACGAGCGTGCCAACTATATTCGTGAGCGTGGCCATGAGTATGGCACCGTAACAGGCCGTCCACGTCGTGTGGGTTGGTTGGATACCGTAGTGCTTAACCATGTACGTCGTATCAGTGGTCTTAACTACCTATCACTCATGCTCTTCGACGTACTCTCAGGCCTTGATAAGATTCGCATCTGCACAGGCTATAAGCTCGATGGCGAGCATATCGACTATGTGCCATCAACCATCGCTAAGCTTGAGCGTGTAGAGCCTGAGTATATCGAGCTTGACGGCTGGCAGGAGGACATCACTCAGGTTAAGAGCTACGATGAGCTTCCAGCAAATGCCAAGGCATATATTTCTAAGCTTGAGGAGCTTACAGGTGTCGAGGTGGCAGTAGTATCCGTAGGCCCCGACCGAGAGCAGACAATCATCCGCAAGGAGATTTTCTAACCATAGGGCGAGCGTAGATTTCGCTGTGTCCTAAGACCGAACTTGGGGTGACTAAAAAGTAAATTAGCCACCCCACTTTTTGTCATGAGGTTTAAGAAAAAGATGTAGTTTTAGGCATGCGAAGCCCGAAAAAGCGGAGTTTACTCGACGTAAATGAGCATTTTGAGGGCAAGCATAACGACAAAATACACTTTTTATTCAGCCTCTTTTTTGCGATGTTAAATAAAAAAAGACCACCAAAAAGTCGCATCTTTGGCAAAAATTTTATAACTTTGAGGGTTGAAGTGGCCACACAATAGTGCCACACGCAGATAATAGGAATTAATGAGATAAACATATACAACTATGAATGGCAAGTATCAACTACCCAAGTATGGCGGTCTTGACAAGCAGTCTGCGCCTAAGGATATCGTGCATCGCTATGAGAAAATACCTACAAAGGTCTTTGAGAGCGAGTATCATGGTGTGCAGTATATCGCAGACATCATCTGTCGACTAATACGCAACCATACCAACAATGCCTCAGCACGTGACATCTATGAGGAGCTACCTCCATTCGTACTCGGTATCACCACAGGACGCACACCTATTGGACTCTATCGTGAGCTTGTGAAGCGTTACATGGAGGGCGAGGTATCGTTTGCCAACGTGGCTGTATACTCGCTCGATGAGTTCTACCCCATCAAGCGCACCGAGCATCAGAGCCGCAACTACCGCATCCACGATGAGTTCTTGAAGCACATCGACATTCAGCCAGAGAATATCCATATCCCCGATGGCACTGTGCCTCAGAGCGAGATTTCGGAGTACTGCGCAGCATACGACAAGTCGATACGTAAGATCGACCTAATGATTGTGGGCGTAGGCGAGGATGGCCAGCTCGGATTCAACGAGCAGGGTTCCTATGCCAAGTCGCAGACACGCCTTGTGGAGCTATCGCACAACTCACGTAAGGTGCAGTCGAGCCAATTCTTTGGCCTTGAGAACACCCCTAAGATGGCTATCACGATGGGTATCGGCACTATCATGCGTGCCGACCGCATAATACTGATGGCATGGGGCGAGGAGAAGGCATCTATCGTGCAGCGTGTTGTCGAGGGCGAGATATCGGATATGGTGCCAGCAACACACCTACAGCAGCACCCAGCCATAGAGGTTGTCATCGACGAGAATGCTGCTGAGGAGCTTACACGTGAGCAGACACCCTGGCTCGTGGGCCCATGTATCTGGGATCATAAGTTTGTGCGCAAGGCCGTAGTATGGCTCTGCAACAAGGTGAACAAGCCAATACTCAAGCTTACATACAAAGACTACATCGAGAACTCGCTCGGCGAGCTACTCGAGAAGTGTGGTACTTACGACAAGATTAATATACGTGTGTTCAACGATCTGCAGCACACCATCACAGGATGGCCAGGTGGCAAGCCTAATGCCGACGACACAACACGTCCTGCACCATCGCTACCATTCCCTAAGCGTGCGCTGATATTCTCGCCACACCCCGATGATGATGTTATCTCTATGGGTGGTACCTTCCAACGC
>JAZNQJ010000218.1:0-5435 GCA_045590115.1 Alistipes sp.
ATACTAAGGTAGGCGAGAAGGAGGTATATGCAAAGATTAACGGATGGAACTTGGCAGCTACTCAGGATGAGTCATACTTCGTAAAGAGCGTTGACGCAGCATGGACCGATGCCGAGCTTGGCTTCGTATGGAACGATGCAGCATATTTCCGCTCATACTGGACAGGCAAAACCTCAGACGCAGCTGTATCTAATGCATTCACACCCGCTAATCTAACTAACAACGACGACACAGTAGAGTATCTTGGCGAGCATGTAAACGCTGCTAACACCGACCGTACAAAGTATATCGTATCGGCAACTCTTCAGGATGTTGATGGCAACGCTATCGAGATTGCACAGTGGTATGGTACAAACTACATCGGCGAGGAGGCTCTCTTGGCTGCAGTTGCTCCAACACTTAAGAACAAGCTCATGTTGCTCACTACTGATGGTGTTAACAACGTATACACCTCTATCGACGACTCTCAGCTTCAGTGCGTAGCAGGCCTTCTTGGCGCAGAGAGCTACGAGGTTAAGTTCCAACTCGCAGCAGATGCTCCTATGACCGGTTGGTACTCATTCGACGGCACTCAGTACACAGCTGTCGCTGACGTAAACGGAGAGCTTGCAAAGCTTGAGCCTGCAAAGATTTGGAAGAATGGCCAGACCTACTACTATGCCGATGTTAAGCACCTTGGCGACGCTTACGGTATCGTACGTAACCACAGCTACAAGATCAACATCACAGGCGTTAAGGGTTGGGGTACTCCTGTTTACGATCCTAATATGGAGATCGAGACTCCTGTGAAGCCTACCGACAAGGAGACCTACATCGCAGCCGAGATTAACGTTCTCTCATGGCGAGTAGTTTCGAGCGATGTAACCCTTGAGTAACAATTGGTTTAGATATAGAATCTTTCTGACTTAATAGTTTTTTCGGGCCCGCATGGCGGGAGTGTCGGCGGGCCCATTTTTATAACACCCAAGAGGCCTCAGGCGAGGCGCACCCTCGACATCGGTGCAAAGAGAGATGTCAACGAAGAGCCAGACAAGGCACTTCCACCAAAATTGGAAATAACAACCTCGGTAAACGAGGTACAACATATAGAGTCACGAGACTCAGACTAACAGGAACGAAAATAAGTAAAACATAAAAAGTATAAAACAATGAAGACCCAAGCTAAAATTTGTAAGTGGGGTTTGATGCTGGCCACTTTGTTCATAGCACTATCGACCAGCTCTTGTAAGGAGGGTTTCATCTACGAGGGTGAAGGCGACTGCGGTACGTACTACAACATCGAGTTTAAGTACGACTACAACATGAAGTTTGCCGATGCATTTGCCAACGAGGTTAAGTCTGTAGCTCTCTACGTATTTGACTCTAACAACACTCTTGTTGAGACCATCACCGAGAACGATGAGTCTAAACTCAAGAGCGACAGTTTCTCTATTCCTTTGGAGCTTGAGAGCGGCAAGTATGAGCTTGTTGCATGGGCAGGCATCCTCAATGAGGAGTCTTTCGACCTTTTGGCTGATGTCAAGGTTGGTCAGACCACCAAAGAGGAGCTTCAGGTGAAGCTCAAGAGCGTAGAGGGCAAGGTATCGGAGGATTTGAAGCCTCTGTTCCATGGCGCTATGCCTCTTAACTACACCACCGAGCCTGGCACCTACACCGAGACGATGTCGCTTACGAAGGATACCAACGTGGTGCGCATCGTGCTTCAGCAGATGTCTGACGGCATCGTGGCAGATAAGTTCCGCTACGAGATTACTGCTGACAATGGTCTGTTGGATTGGAACAACGATGTACTCGCCGATGGCACACTTACCTACCAGCCATGGAGCGTATCTACAGGTACTGCCGATGTAGCACCCGACTACGGAACAAGCTCGGTAACACGTGGCGATGAGGTATCGGTAGCCGTTGCGGAGTTTACCATCAACCGCATGATCGATGGCCAGAGTCCAATCCTTACTATCTACAACCTTGATGAGGATAGGAAGGTACTCTCAATCCCTGTAGCCGACTATGCACTCTTGGTTAAGGGCAACTACAACCGAGATATGGGCAATCAGGAGTATCTCGACCGTCAGGATGAGTACAACATGACCTTCTTCCTCGATGAGGATGGCAATTGGCTCTCAGCAAGCATCATCGTAAACTCATGGAGAGTGGTTCTTAACAACGACATTCTCTAATAACCCTAACACCTTAGAGCTATGAGAGATATAATTAAAAATATAGCGTTATCGATTGCAGGACTTGTGCTTGTGTCGTGTAACTCTATCTACGAGTATGGTGACTGCCCCTCGTTGGATGAGACCCACAGCATCAACTTTGTCCTTAAGATCGATGCTCCGGACGCAACACGTGCTACGTGGGGCGACACAGAGCCTACGGATGAGATCGGCACAAACTTCGAGAATAGGATACGTCCCTCGAGCCTTCGTGTTGGTATCTTCACCACCGCAAATCAGCATATCGGAGACGTTGAGAACCTTATGTATTGGCCTATCAGCGACGATGGTAGCCGCTACCAATTCCAGGGCAAGGTGCCTGTGGCATTGTTAGAGCATGCTTCAAGTCTGGCAGCAGGCGTTGCACCTGACTATAAGTTTATGGTCTATGCCAACTGCTCGGAGGGCGACAATGCCGACATCCGCTACACCTTTGATGACGTAGACATCGAGGATGGTGCAATACCTATGTGGGGCGTTAAGCAGGTTAACATCAGCAACCTTCTCGACAACCGAGTTCAGGAGCTTGGCGTAATCTCGCTGCTTCGTGCCGTAGCCAAGGTAGAGGTACTCATTGATGAGTCGCTTACAAACCTTACGTTGACCGGTGCTACTATCAACTACCACAATCGTGAGGGCTATGCACTGCCCGCTGGCTGGGACACCACCCTAAGCACTGAGGCACTGGATCGTGATGGCGTATTCCGCAGCTTCCGCTCGTTGCACTCAACACCTCACTCACTCACAGAGGTTGAGGCAGGTCGTAAGTTTATAATCTACCTTCCAGAGTACAACAACACCCTCTTTGCGGACTATGAGGCTAAGATCTCTGTTACGGTAAACAATGGTGGTACGCCTATGAGCTTTGAGGATGCACTGCAGTTTAAGAAGTATGTAGGAGGCCGTCCTACAGGCGATGTAGGCAACATCGTGCGCAACACCATCTACCGCTTCCGCATTACTGAGGTAAAGAGTGGCGCACTTGTGCTTAACTACGAGGTTGCCGATTGGGAGCGTAGCGATGCATGGGAGTGGGTACAGCACTTCGACTACCCTAACTACCACAACCCTGTACTTCCCGATACAGCCACACGTGATGGAAACTCGTCTAACGACGTATACCCCACACAGCCTACGATGTACTATACATCGCCTAACGCTCTTGGTGCTATCAGCAGCGAGGAGGGAGCCTTCTCATGCTGGTTCCAGATGGTAAGCCCTACCGACCAAACATGGTTGCCTACGTTGCGTAACTCGTCGAACTGCGAGATTCGTGTATACAAGGAGATTGATGCAATGACTCGTGAGCTGGTATACACCACTGAGAGTGGAGCAGATGCTTCGCTGAAGGATGGCTCTAAGCTTGTGGCATACTCAGGCTGGTACAACATCAAGGTTATTCCTACCGACCCTGACTACACAGGCATCGTGCGCTTCGGTATCACATATACTCAGGATTGGATGGGCGCCGGTTCTCGCTACCTGCTTATCAATGGCGAGGTAGACAACATCATCTGGCCTAATAGCGGCTCGGAGCCACGAATCATCGACATCCAGCAGGTAACTAAATAAATTGGCAATTGAACTATGAAACGATATATTACATATATGATGGCTTTCGCACTCAGCCTTGTGGCTGCGGCGTGTCATAGCGACATAGATGATGGTGTAGACACCATGCCTACACCCCAGCGTGCCATCGTTCTCAATGTTGCTGGTGGCGAGCTTGGTCTTGAGACACGTGCTGATGACATGGCCGACACAGCACGAGAGTATGCCATCACACACCTCGACATCATGATTTTCGAGGATGGTACTACGGATGATGCTAAGACTCTATTCTACCATGAGCGAGCTACTGCAGCAGGTCCTGAGGGTCAGGTACGCCTTGGCATAGATGTCGATAGTATCGAGGTTGGTGCTAAGTATTGGGTATATGTTGTTGCCAACAGCACCCTTTCGGCAGATACCTATGCTAACATCGGCAATGTTGAGGCACTCACAGCCCTTACACAGCAGAACTACAACCTACATCTCACAGCAACAGGCCTTCAGAACACCCCATCGCACTTCCTGATGGATGGTGTAGCCTATATGGGCGGAGGTGAGCCTGTAGCGGCGGGTGCTATTACCATTGCATCGGCACCTATTAAGGATACCGTAGAGCTTAACGTGACACTACGTCGTGCTGCGGCAAAGGTTGTTGTAAAGCTTATCTCTGCTGAGAAGATGACATTTAGCAACACCATAGCTGGCTCTTCGGCGGGCTACTACATGCGTAACACCCCATACCTAACACGTGTGATTAACGATGGTATCTTGCGCCAGAGCGAGAATCTTGAGACCACACACGAGGTTATGAGCGAGTATTACAGTTGGATGCGTGATGCTGATGGCAACAATACAGGTGTTGAGGTTACGCTCTACGTATATAGCCACACTTGGCTTACAGGCAATAGCTTTGAGTATGCTACCAACCTTATCATCGACATTCCAGCACTCTATACCACAGTGGTTGATGGTGTTGAGACCACAACAACTCACCCCAACAACTACTATCAGGTGCCACTAAGCCGAGAGTTTAAGTTTGAGCGCAACCACTACTACGAGGTTACTGCAAACGTACACACTCCGGGTGCTGAGGACTTCTCAGAGCCTGTAGATGTTACCGACCTTAAGTATAGCGTATATCCATGGACAGAGAAGAGCATCAATATTGGTGGCGAGGCGGGTCCTACCTACCTTAAGGTTAACCTTGATGAGCTTAAGATCTACAACACCCGTATCGATGCTACATCGTTGCTCTTCTCATCATCATCGGCCGTAACCATCGAGGTGCAGGATTGCTACTATATCGATAAGTTTGGTACCAAGCAGACAATATCTGCCTCAGCCTACCACATCTCGGGTAGTACCGAGAATGGCGCACTCTCGGGCAACATCACCGTCGAGAGCGACATCCCTACAAACAACACCGTTCGTTACTTCACACTTGTGATTACCAATGAGACGGGCGAGCAGGAGATTGTCTACGTCGAGCAGTACCCATTGGTATACGTTGTTAATATCCTTGGACACTACTCTTATCGTGACGACTTCAAGACAGGCAACCAAGCCCCTACGACCATCTACAACCAGGGATCACGCTATGCATCAGTATCGTTGGGTAGCTGGAACTCTACAACAGGACGCTGGAGCTACAACTACAATACTTCT
>JAZNQJ010000219.1:0-16517 GCA_045590115.1 Alistipes sp.
ACGATGCTGGTCTATACCCTTATCGTCGTGAGTGGTGGCACTACGAGGAGCTGACGCCAATGTCGGAGGTTCGCTCAAAGCGCCGATTGCTAAACTTCTAATCAGACACATAGCTACAATAACAGAAGGAGGTGACTAAAAAGTTAATTAGCCACCTCCTTTTTGTTATAAGGTTGAATAAAAAGATGTAGTTTTAGGCCTGCGAAGCCCGAAAAAGCGGAGTTTACTAAGCGTAAATGAGCATTTTGAGGGCGAGCATAACGACAAAATACACTTTTTATTCAGCCTCTTTTTATTGTGCGCCGAAGAGGTGATAATAACTAAGGCTCTACCCTACTTGCCCCACTCCTGGTGCGACACCATTATGCCAAGAAGCTCTACGGCACGTGTACTCACTGTCATCATCAAAGCCTCAATATTATGAGGATTGAAGTAGAACGATGGCGAGGCGGGGATGATAATACCTCCAGCCTCAGTGATTGTTGTCATGTTGCGTAGATGGATAAGCGAGTATGGCGCTTCACGTGCGACAAGAACGAGCCTACGACGCTCCTTAAGCATCACGTCGGCAGCACGCTCTATGAGGCTTTGCGACACGCCTGAGGCAATGCGACCCAGCGTACCCATCGATGCTGGCACAACAATCATCGCATCCCAATGTGCCGAACCACTTGCCACAGATGACCACATATCATCATTGTTGAATCTCTCTATACGCTCACTCCGAGGGAGTGTTACACCCTCGGCAGAAATAACACCACGAGCATTATCGCTAACAATGAGTGCTATACGCTCCACGTCGGGGTGTACGACAAGTAGCTCAAGGCATTGGCGTGCATAGATAGCTCCGCTGGCACCTGTTATGGCAACTATTACGTTCATATTATAGCTCTAAGATTTTACACTCTAATCCCATCTCGCGCGCTCGGCGAAGCAACTGAGGTAGCACATAGCTCATATTACGAAAAGCCTTAGCACTGTCGTGCAACGAGATGATATCGCCACCACGCAACCCCTTAAGCGTGCCACGCAGACACTTCTTGGGCGAGAGGCTACGGTTATAGTCACGTGAAAGCACACTCCACAGCACTACACGATAGCGTTGTAGGATGGTGCGTAGCTGTGTAGGGGTAATCTGGGCATAGGGAGGGCGGAAAAGCTCGGTACGTAGCATATCTCCCGCAAGGTCAATATCCTCGATATACCTATCCAACGACATGCGCCAACCCTTTTGGTGGGAGTATGTGTGGTTACCTATCTTATGTCCTCTGTCAAGAATCATCTGGTAGAGGTCGGGGTATAGCTCCACGTTCTTGCCTAAGACAAAGAACGTAGCCTTGGCATCATACCTATCAAGCGTGTTGAGTATCCACTCGGTAACACCTGGTGTAGGGCCATCGTCGAAAGTAAGGTACAACCCCGTAGGGTCGTCCACCTCCCAAATGACTCCAGGGAAGAGGCTACGAATGATATTTGTCGGTTTAATACGCATAATAGGCTAACGCTTTGTACCCAATACAAAGTGCAAAATTAACTTTTTTTTCGCAATTTGAAAAATATGGCTATCTTTGTATTGGGCAAGTATCTCTTGCTCGCAATTTGCAGTACGAACTTTAAAACTCATACAACTATGAAACGTATACTCTCAATCGTTATTATTAGCATCCTCGCAATTGTAGCCTTTGTTGGTTGCACGATGAAGCCACAACAACCCGCAAAGACCGCTATAGGCATGCCCTACGAGGCCTTCGTGGTGTGTGATAATGATGCATGGAACTCTGGTATTGACTCTGCAGTATATCGTGCTGTGGGCGCTCGTGTACTCGGTTTACCACGCCCTGAGAGCTACTTCTACATCGTAGACCATAAGTCGCAGGGCGAGCTTACATCTATGGAGCGTAAGTACGGTAACATCCTATCAATAAACATCAGCCCATCTAACACCGAGCCAGGATTACTCGTTGCCGACAACGTATATGCACGTCCACAGACCGTCATCACGCTCAATGCCCCAAGCATAGAGGCAGCAAAGCAGTATATCGAGGAGCATGGCGGCGAGATATGCGGACTGTTTGAGATTGGCGAGCGCAACCGCTCGTTGGTAAATAGCCGTCGCAGCAGCACACCAAAGCTTCAGGAGGAGCTTAAAAAGCACCTCGGCATTGATATGCACATCCCCGCAGGCTTCACAAAGGCTAATAGTGGCGATCGCACTCTGCTATGGTTTATGCGTGACTATGAGAAGAAGGCACAGTATATCTTCGCCTTTGAGACCAAGTATACCGATGCCAACGATCTTACAGGCGAGTGGCTCGAGCGCATGGTCATCAACAAGCTCGCTGTGGTGCATACCGACAAGCCTGGTGCCTATATGACCATCAGCCAGACAGCACCTATATATTTTAGTGCTATGGAGAGCAACGGCCACACATGGTTTGAGCTACGTGGCTGCTGGGAAGTTAAGTTTGACCAGATGGGAGGCCCCTTTGTAAGTTTCTCAACTCTGGATGAGGAGCGTCAGACCATTAAGACAATACTCTTTGCGCTATATGCCCCTGAGGAGGTGCAACGTGGCCTTATGGGCGAGCTTGAGTACCTGATTTATACAGCAAAGTAGGCCGGCATAATCGCAAAAGAGATTACCACAGATTGCATCAAGCACTGCAATAGATTTCTTGTCAGAAGTCGAGATGTGGTGTATCATATAAGAAGAGGTCTTGGGATAGTACAAAACGTACAGCCCGAGACCTCTTACTTATAGTGATGCAGCGCAGATTGCGACTTATCACAAGAAATTATGGTAGGGGGACAACATTAGCAAATCCCATAAACGCCATTGCCAACAATCCAGCAGTGATAAGCGCAATAGGCACACCACGCATGCCCTGTGGCACGTCCTCAACCTCAAGACGCTCACGAATACCAGCAAATAGCACGAGGGCTATAGCAAAGCCAATGGCGATAGATACCGAGTAGATAACAGATGTGAGCAGGTCAAAATCCTTCTGCACTGCGATGATAGCAACGCCAAGCACCGCACAGTTGGTAGTAATAAGAGGCAGGAAGATACCCAACGCCTGATACAGCGATGGCGACACCTTCTTAAGCACAATCTCGACCATCTGCACTAAGGCAGCGATAACGAGGATAAAGACAATAGTCTGCATATACTCGATGCCGAAAGGCTCAAGAACGAATGTCTGCAACGACCATGTAACAACTGCCGAGAGTGCCATAACGAAGGTTACGGCCATACCCATACCCAACGATGTATCCACCTTTGAAGATACGCCGAGGAAGGGGCAGATACCGAGGAACTGAGATAGCACCACATTGTTAACAAAGATTGCGCCGATAACAACGGCAAAGAGCGTAATAGCCTCAACGCTAATAGTACCCTCAACGAAGCCTAAGATGACCTCTTTAGAAATATTTGTCTCCACCATTGTTTATCGTTTTGCTATTTTGTTAAACATAACCATTAAGTAACCAAGCACTAAGAAACCTCCAGGTGCAAGGATAAAGAGCAGTGGCATCACATCTGGGGCAAATGTATAGCCAAATATTGAGCCGGCACCGAGCATCTCACGCACAGCACCAATAGCCGTCAGCGAGAGTGTAAAGCCAAGACCGATGCCAATGCCATCGAGTGCTGAGTCAAAGACTCCATTCTTCGATGCGAAGGCCTCAGCACGACCAAGGATTATACAGTTTACCACGATAAGTGGGATAAACACACCAAGCGATGCGTAGAGCGATGGCACATAGGCCTTCATAAGCATCTCGATGATGGTCACAAACGAGGCGATGACAACGATAAAGACAGGGATACGCACCTTGTCAGGCACGATATTCTTAATCATAGAGATTACCATGTTTGACATGATAAGCACGGCCATTGTAGCCACGCCCATACCCATACCATTGATTGCTGATGATGTCACACCAAGCGTTGGACACATGCCCAAGATCAGCACAAAGGTAGGGTTCTCTTTGATTATACCTTTAGTAATAAGTTGTAGTTTACTCATTGCTTAGCTCTCCTTTCTCGGCCTCTGGCACGTTGTTAGTTTCACTCTCTGCGGCTGACTGTGTAGCTCCCGATGCAGCATCCTCTTCCGAAGGAAGCTCGTCCTTAGCCCAGAGATAGCCCGCATAGGCAGTCTCTATAGCATTGGCATAGGCACGTGACGATATTGTCGAGCCTGTGAGGGCATCGAATGAGCCACCATCCTTCTTTACGGCAAACTTAAGCTCTGCAGGAGCCTTGCCCACAACGCTACGCTCAAGGCTATTACCCTCGTTCATCATATTTGCACCAAGGCCAGGAGTCTCCTTCTGCGAGATAACCTTAACACCGCTTACCGTAGTCTTGCCATCCTGCTCAACGAAGCCCACCATAAGGTAGATGCGGTCGCCATAACCATTGCGCGTGATGCTTGGAGCTTCAACAGCATAGCCAACAAGCTTATCCTGAGCCTTAACGGTAGTTACGTTAATCTTAAAGTCGCCAATCTCACGACACTTCTCCTCAAGCTGTGGCTCTCCCTCAAACTCAGGAAGCACCTCAAACTTTGCAAGATCCTTATTACGCTGCTCTGTCTGGGCGATGGTATCCTTCGTTAGGTTGTTAACCAAGCCTACGAGCAAGGCAGCGATGGCGGTGATGCTAAATAGCACCAAGACCATATTTTTCAATGTACTCTTCATAATCCTGACCGTTATTTAATGCCGAAACGCTTAGGACGGCAATACTTATTAATAAGAGGTGTAACGGCATTCATGATGAATATCGCAAATGACATACCCTCAGGATAAGCACCCCACAAACGGATGACCATGGTGATAACACCGATGCCCACACCATAGATAATCATGCCCTTATGTGTCATAGGCGAGGTAGCATAGTCTGTAGCCATGAAGATAGCACCAAGCAACGCACCACCAGCCAAGAGGTGGAACAATGGCAACTGCCAGAGCATAGCACCACCATCAGGGATGGCTACGCAGAGGCCAAACAGAGCCATCGTGCCAAGCACAGCAACAGGAATATGCCATGTGATAACCCTACGCCATAGCAGGTAGAGGCCACCGAGGATGAGTGCCAAAGCACCTATCTCACCCATAGAGCCATTCATATGGCCACTGAGCAACGACACAAAGTCTACCTCGCCAACAGATACTGCACCTGCCTTAACATTTGCAAGGAGTGTAGAGCCAGAGAGAGCATCAGGCACCGCTGTAGTCCAGTCGGTCATCTGCACAGGGTAGGCGATAAGTAGGAAGATACGGCCTGTGAGTGCAGGGTTGAAGGGGTTGCAGCCCAAGCCACCAAAGGTCATCTTACCGATACCGATAGCCACCAGGGCACCAATAACAACAATCCACCATGGAATACCTGTAGGGAGGTTAAAGGCCAAAAGCACACCTGTAACCACTGCCGAGAGGTCGCCAATGGTGTTGCGTCCCTTGAGCAGGAAACGTTGGATGAGGTACTCAAACAGCACGCAGCTAATAACAGATATTGCTGTAATCATTAGCACCCTCCAGCCAAGCACATAGCTCGACACAACGAGTGCTGGCACCAAGGCCAACACTACATCACCCATGATATGAGGTGTCTTCTCGCCGCCATGGATATGTGGTGAAGGGGATGCAAAAAGTCGTGTTTGCATAGTTTATAATAGTGTTTCGTTCTACTTCTTATTTGCGGCAGCGGCACGAGCGCGTATGTTGGTCATCACCGTCTGCTTACCAATCCGTATATAGTCCAAAAGTGGAAGGTACGAAGGGCAGGTATATGAGCAGCAGCCACACTCGATACAATCAATGACGTTATGCTCCTCTGCCATATCCCACTTCTGCAACTTAGCCAACTTCGAGAGCAAGTATGGCTCAAGACCCATAGGGCATGCTGACACACACTTAGCACACTTAATGCACTGTAGCTCCTTGCCTCGTGCTGCCTCCTTGCCCGAAAGTACGGTAAGACCTGAGCAACCCTTAATAAGTGGTGCTGTGATATCTACAATGGCACGTCCCATCATAGGGCCACCATTGAGCAACTTAACATCGCCCTCAGGGATGCCGGCAAGCTCAAAGAGACGGCTTACGGGGGTACCAAGACGTGCAAGGTAGTTATGCGTGGTCTTAAGCTCCTTACCCGTAACGGTAACTACCCGCTCGATAAGTGGCTTATTCTTCTGCACAGCCTCATATACGGCAATCGAGGTAGATACGTTGCACACCACTGCACCCACCGAGATAGGAAGTGCTGGAGGAGGTGCCACCTGACGGCCTGTGACAGCAGCGATGAGCTGCTTCTCGCCACCCTGAGGGTAACGCACCTTGAGAGGCATAACCTCGATACCACGATAGTTGCCCTTAACAATCACATCACGAAGATGAGCAATGGCATCAGGCTTATTGTTCTCAACGCCGATGACGGCACGCTCAACACTTACGGCACGCATCAAAATCTCAACGCCCGTAAGGATAAGCTCGGCACGCTCCATCATATTGCGATAGTCCGAGGTAAGGTATGGCTCACACTCCACGCCATTGATGATAAGCACCTCTGCCTTCTGACCATCAGGCACCGAGAGCTTTACGTGTGTAGGGAACTGCGCACCACCAAGACCTACGATACCAGCATCACGCACCTTGGCGATAATCTCCTGAGGTGTGAGCGTACACTCACGCTTAAGCTCCGTAGAGCGGTCGATACCTTCAACCCACTCATCGCCCTCACGCTTGATGACAACCATAATCCGACGCTGACCCTGACCATTAGGATAGGCATCAACAGAGGTTACAGTACCCGATACTGACGAGTGAATATTTGCCGACACGAAGCCTACCGACTGACCGATAAGCTGACCTGTAAGCACCTTATCGCCCTTCTTGACGATAGGTGTCGATGGAGCTCCTATATGCTGAATCATTGGGATGTAGACCTCGTTAGGTAGCTCTAGGGTCTCAATAGCACGATCCTTGCTCCACTCCTTATTGTCTGACGGGTGAATACCGCCTATGGGAAATGTTCTCATTGAATTACTCGTTTTTAGCGGTTTCAACCTTTGTCTCTACACTCTGTGGTGCGCTCTCGGCCTTAGGTGCTACGGGCTTAGCCACTGCTGGCTTTGGCTCCTTAGGCAGAGGCTCCATGTTTACGATATGGATAGCTCCTGTAGGACACTCATTAACGCACTTACGACACAGCTTGCACTTCTCTGGGTCGATGTATGCAAGGTGGCTGTCGATGGTGATAGCACCAAACGGACACACCTTCTCGCACTTACCACAGCCGATACATCCAGCCTTGCAAGCCTTCATGACCACTGCACCACGATTCTTCGAGCGGCAAGCAACGTAGATGGCACGATTCTTAGGCCACTTCTTGCGTAGCTCGAATAGACCCTTGGGACAAGCCTTTACACAAGCACCGCAGGCAGTACACTTGTCGGCATCTACCTCAACGAGGCCTGTCTCTGGGTTGATGCTCAAGGCACCAAACTTACAAGCGTGTACGCAGTCGCCATAGCCAATACAGCCAAAGGCACATGCCGACTCGCCAACGTAGAAGGTGTTCACCACAGCGCAGCTCAAGGCACCATCATAGTGGTTTACCTTAGGACGCTTGTCGCACGAGCCACCACAACGCATTGTAGCTACCATAGGACTCTTCTCGGCAGCGGTCTTGCCCAAGAACGAGGCGATAGACTTCATGGTATCGCCACCAGCAACGGGACAGAAAAGCGCAGAGATATTATCTCTCGTTACCAAAGCTTCAGACATGGCTCGGCATCCCGCAAAGCCACAGCCACCACAGTTGGCACCTGGCAGCATCTTCTCGACATCATCAATGCGAGGATCCTCGTCGACCCTGAACTTCTGAGCTACGAAGTAGAGGACTACGGCGAGTACCGCTCCCAACACACTGAGTGTCAAGACTGTCAATAATAGTTCGTTCATTACTCTTTTATAATTGTAAATTTAATCTTTCGATCAAAGTAGCCTCGTGCGACACGCAACACCACATAGTATAGCGCCACAGAGACTATAGATGCCAATGCCGAGACACCATCACTAAAGCCCAAGCCATGAGCGCCAAACAGCACTACGAGCAATACTACCAAAGGTAACACATATGCCCACACAACCGACATAGCACCCATAGAGCCACGCTCAAGGGCTACTACCACCCTATCGCCTGCGGCATACTCCTCGGCATGTGGCGTACGCACCTCGATGATACGCTCCGAACCACTCTCGCCACATAGACCCTTAGCATGGCAGCCAGCACATGCCGACTCCTTCTCGACACGCACAAAGACCCTACCTTGCTCCGAACGTTCAACAACACCCCTATGATGGATAGTGTGTCCCATGACTGTGTCAGCGTTTAAGACTTGATTAGTTTAGTCGTGGTAGTGATTTACCAAAGGCATCAACCACTCGTGGCCAAAGGCACAAGGTGAGAGGCGCAACACAGGAGGGAATTGGTCACGCTTCTTCTCGTTCTGCATAACCATGGTGTGAATCTTCTCAACCACATCCGAGTCGAAACCAGCGTTGATAATCTCCTCGCGGTGCTGCTTCTTCTCAATCATACGGAAGAGGATGGCATCGATAACCTCGTAGTGAGGCAGGAAGTCGCTATCCTTCTGATTTGGGCGAAGCTCCGACGATGGCTCCTTATTGAGAATCTCCTCAGGGATAACATCTCCCAGCGAGTCGTTGATATATCGTGCAAGGTCATATATCTCACCCTTATAGAGGTCGCCTGTAGGGCTGAATGTACCAGCAGTGTCGCCATAGAGCGTACACCAGCCAAGAGCATTCTCACTCTTGTTTGAAGAGTTGAGGAGCATATATCCTGTCTTATTCTGCAAGGCCATAAGCATTGTGGTGCGGATACGTGTCTGGATATTCTCCTCCGTTGCGTCAAACTCCGTACCACCAATCACAGGCTGCAGAGTGCCTACCATAGCGTTATATGCCTCGATAATAGGCAGTACGCTATACTCAACGCCAAGGTTAGCGGCCAAATGCTTAGCATCCTCAACACTCTCGTTAGGGGTAAAGGGCGATGGCATAAGCAACACACGCACATTCTCCTTACCAAGTGCGCCCACAGCGATGCAGGCAACAACAGCCGAGTCGATACCTCCCGAAAGACCCACGCAAGCCTTCTTGTAGCCATTCTTGTGGAAGTAGTCACGAAGACCCAAACAAGCAGCCTTATAGAGCATCGAATTACGATCCTTGTAGGTTGTAAATGGGACATCGATAGGTGCATTCTCTGCCTCGGTATCGAATATACGGAAGTCCTCCTCAAAGCTATTGAGTAGGAATACCAAGCGACCATCACGATTCAAGATTCCCGATGTACCATCATAGACAATGTCGCCTGAGCCACCCACCTGGTTCATAAGGATAAGATTGGTGCCTTCAGTAAATGCCAAGCGGCTCATCTTATCAAACCTACGGGTCATGATACCCTTGCCATAGCGACGTGCGTTGATTGAGATAATTGCGTCGATATCCTCATCAATATCATCCATGCGGCTGAGGTCGTCACCGACAACCACACGCAGACTATTTCCCTTGATATGGATGGTTTGGCTACCGATTGATGAGCCTACGATGTAGCCCATCTCACGACGTGCCGAGACATAACGCTTGCCAATATACTCAATATTGCCCTTGCCGTCGATATATGCAGCAGCACTGATAGGTCCCTCATCGGTAAGATAGGGAGTACCCACGATTGCGGCAATACCACGACACTCCGCAGCGATACTCTCGACAGCCTCCTCACAGAGCGTAAGGAATGTGGTTTTGGTAAGAAGTCCATAAGCAGGCGTGCCACTTACGGCAAACTCCGAGAATACTACCAAGTCGGCCTTCTCGCTCTTGGCACGACGGATAGCATCAATAATCTTTGCGGCGTTTGTCTTGATGTCGCCTACAGTAAAGTTTAGCTGAGCTAATGCAATTTTCATATACAAAAATTATCCTAATCGGGATTGAAAAATTCGGTCGCTATACCATAGGTATAGTAATACGGCCGCAAATATACGACAAAAAACCGAAAAACGGAAAGGGTTGAGCCAAATATTGATAAGAATTTACCCCTCGTGCTAAAAAGCCTCGCTCAGCCCCACAACAAAGCCATGTCCATGACAGCCAAAGCCAAGGTCTATACGCAGTGCTGATTGGGGATTTAGATACCAGCGGATGCCTACGCCATAGTTAGGCAAGAGGTGTTGCCACCTGAAGCTATCGTCGGGCGAAAATGCCACTGCAGCACCTCCCCAGCAGGCCACAACAAGACCCTCCCACACCCTTTGGCGAAGCTCTGCTTGAGCGCCAACGAGCGTATTGCCATTGTAGCGTGATGAGTAGTAGCCACGCATACGACTATCCGAGCCTACCGCAGAGCGCAACATCCAGGGAGTATGATTGGAATGATATTCGCCATAGAGATCAAAAGCCAGCAACGCCCACTTCCACAGTGGCTGATAGTAGCGCACATCGGCCGTAAACTGCCATAACGAATGGGCATACGCACCTAAAAACTTAGGACGAAGAGTGATATCAGCATTTACCGAAACACCTCGTTGCATATTGACATCCAATATCTTATACGTAGAAAACCTTCCACATAATCCTACTCCGCCACCTGAGTATTTTGTCGCTCTTTGAGCCACAATATCCCAAGCTTTAGCATCAAGGTTTTTCGCCTCAGAGTGGCGATAGTCGGCATGAACACCAATACTAAATAGTTCGGAAATCTGCCAATTATAGCCTATTTCAGCACGATATGTCTTATCAGTATATACTCCCCTATCGTCGGTTGATGAGCGACTATAATCCAAGCCATAGAGGTAGGTTGGCGCAGAGGTTATCGAGGCTCGGTAGCTAAGTCTGTGGCGCTCGCTTACAAGGTAGTTATAGCCCACGATGCCCACATCGTAGTATCTACGTAGCGACACCGTAGTATATACCGACAGCTCGTTAATCAATGCCTTGCGACGTGGCGAACGATACTGCAAGTCGCCATGAAGTGTTAGTTGCCAGCCACGATGCTCCGAGTAGCCAGGGCCTCCCATAACCGAGAAGTTAGCCATCTTCTTCTCTTCGGGGAGCAGGTTCATATAGTCATAAAGTTTTAGACCAAACTCCGCAGGGTGTGGAGTCTGGTCTAACGCAGTATATTTATAACTAATAGTGTCGCCACCTATCACCACACTACTGTAGTCCTGAGCGCTGAGTCTCAAACTCAACAATAGCAGAAGAATGGTAGCACCTGCCCTATGTAACATCCTACATATGGTTTAGCGCAAAGGGTCGGCCGCAGCGATAAAACGCTTCTGCTCGGCCTCCGACATCTCGCCCTTGTGCATATATACAAGCTCGCCCTTCTTGTTTACGAGCATGATAACAAAGCAGTTGTTGCAGTCGCCAAGTCGCCAAGCGCTCGAGATCCAATGGTCTGGATCGCAGAGAATTGTAGCACCATTCTTTGCAGTACGTGCATCGGCAATCTTGCGCACGAGTGAGTTAGGATAGGCGGCATCCTTGAGGTTAACAATACCGAAGCCCTCGATATTTGGACCCTGAACACGACCTGTAGCCTCGATATAGGAGATAAAGTCATGATTTTGCTTTGGTACCTCAGGGTCAACATAGAAGATTAGGACATTCTTCTCGCCCCACCATGGTAGGCGTGCCTTGTTACCATCGAGATCCTGAAGCTCAACATTACGTACAGGACGTGGCAGGCTCTGTGCATCTGCCGAGATACCCATCATAAAGAGAGCTACGACAGTGAGCAAAAGTGCTTTAATTTTCATGAGTGAACTATAAATTTAGTGTTACGTTTGTCTAATCAAAACGCGGCAAAGATAGTAAAAATTATCGTTTCGCATGTAAAAAGAGCTAAAAATCAGAGCCAAAACTCGCTAAGAGTGTTCCGATTTTCTTAAACTTAAAACAAATCGCAATATTTACTAAACAAAAAAATATGTTCAACATAAAGATTACTTAACACTTTTGTGTACCTTTGCACAAAACAGCCCAACATTATGAAACAACGAATACTCTTTGTATGCCTCGGAAACATCTGTCGCTCGCCAGCTGCCGAGGGTATGCTTCAGACGCTTATCGATCGAGAGGGGCTCAGCCACCTTGTGAAGGTCGACTCTGCTGGCACCTATGGTGGTCATGCCGGCGAACGCTCAGATAGCCGAATGCGTCGTGCGGCAGCAGCACGTGGCATTGAGCTAACACACCGCTCAAGGCAGGTGCGTGAGGAGGACTTCGACCGCTTCGACATGGTCATAGCCATGGATGACAACAACTACGAGGCGCTGTTCCGCCTTGCACCTAATCGTGAGGCACAGTTCAAGATCTTCCGCTTTAGGGAGTTTCTGCGTCACCACCCCGATTGGTCGTATATCCCCGATCCATACTACGAAGGCCACGAGGGCTTTGAGCTTGTCCTCGATCTGCTTGAGGATGGTTGCAACACTCTTCTTGAAGAGATATGCAAAAAAGTTAAATAGACACAATACACACATACTATTGTCGTTATATTGCCGAGTAAAATGGTTAATTATAACAGACAATGGTAGAGACAAAAATTTCAAGACGACTTGAGGCTGGAATAGCCAAATTAGTGTTTAACCTTGGGCGCAACAAATCAGCGACATCGTACCTTGACAGGCTTGTTGTTGAGCTACTGCGTGATGAGTGTTCGTTTGCCTCACAGCTCACAACACTGCTACTTCCACAAGGACTTGATAGCATATATATCAGACACTTAGAGCAATACATCCAACGCTACCCCAAGGCCGAAGTAGCCAATGCAAAGACATTCTACACGAAGCTCTGCGAGAGACTATATCGCACCATAGAGACCTCACACCTAAGCTCGGCACACATGCTTTGCCATGCACTTGCAAAGCCAGATTCTCACACATCGCTACTTGCCGGATACTACTGTCTTACGGCAGAGGATGTGGCCACAATGATTCGCCACCTTACGACCAACAAAAAAGGCGAAAACATTAACCTGAGTAGTACCATCCGCAATGTATAACGCAATACATGGGCGTATAAAAGGTGTACCCTGAACTTGATAGAAGAGCGTTTCGCCACACCCATTTTGGCGAACTACCGAAGGAGTGCTTGGAAAAGTACTCCTTATTTTTTGTAGAACTAAGAATTTATTCTTATCTTTGCTTAATCTTACGACAAATAAAATTATTCAGAGAATATGTGCAAAGCTAAAAATCTACTCTATCTACTTGTAGTATTGCTACTTCCAATGTTTGTAAGCTGCGAAAAGGGCATTGACCCCAACAACCCGCCGCAATTGGTTCTCGACACCTACTCATTGAACGTTGACGGTGGTGGCGGTGACATACCACTCTACTACGCACTGAAAAATGGTGTTAATGGTGGTGAGTTTGAGGTAGTAAGTACCGAAGCATGGGTGTCGCTCAAGGAGGTGACAAAGTCTACTATCGTACTCCACATCGAACCCAGCGACAGCAACGAGGAGCGCTTTGCAATGGTTACGATTAAATATCCAGGCTTAGACCCTGCAGCAAAGGTTACTGTGTTGCAGGATAAGCAACTTCTCAATAAGTTCTCGTTCGAGGTTTCAAACGTAACATACAATAGCTGCAAGGTTAAATATGTGCCTGTGGATAAGAAACGCCCATACATGGCCAACGTCATTGATGCAGAGTATTTTAAGCAGTCGGGCGTATCGCAGGAACAGGCCTTTGTAGATGCCGAGATGGCAAGCTACATAGCTCTTGCCGAGCGTAACAACATGACTCTTGAAGAGCTTATGGGACGTGTACAGCCCCAGCTCATCTATACAGGCGATGCCGAGCGTGAGTTTATAGGCATGCAGCCAGGAGGCACATACGTCATTTACAGCTATGGCATTAGCTTCTCAGGCAACAGCTACGAGATGACTACACCTTTGCACTCAACAGTCGTTGAGCTTCCAATGCCTGAGATGTACGATGTATCTTTCAACATTAATTGCAAAATGTCGGGAACTACCGCAACAATAAGTATTGACCCAGGCGAATGGAGTGGCTACTATAGTGTGCAGATTGCTCCCGAAGACTCACTACACTACATCGAGCCTGGAACACAACTTACGGAGGGTGCTATCAAGAGTCTCGCCAACAAGTTCTACACCAACGCTCGTAACGTAATAAAGGGTGGTGCCTCTGCAGAGCAGTTCCTACGTGCCAACTGCTACAAAGGATTCCGCACGTTCGACGTAGTGCTACAATCTTCCAAGAGACATATGATTATCGTATTTGCGGTAGAGTCCAAGAATGGCGATATACCAGTAATGCGTTCACTACCATCGATATACTATATCTAAATCCAAGAGCATCATCATATGCGTCGTATATTACTACTTCTAATGTCGGTATCTCTTTTAGCGTGTACCGACAACGGGGCTACGCCCTCATCCCCCTTTAGCGTAAAGAGCGATAGTATTACTGTTGATGATATCGGCGGATACTACAAAATCGACTACACACTGCAACCAACCTCTCGGATGAGTGCTGTGGCAGTGTGCGACGCTGAGTGGATTACAGATATCGACAACTCAAAGCCAGGCACGATTAGCTTTAGAGCTTTACCCAATACCACCAACCAGGAGCGCACAACGACAATTGCACTACGCCACATATCTACCGATATTGAGCCACATGTTGACATAACACAAGAGGCCAATTCGGGTAAGAAACTAACGCTGGAGCTTACCAGGAGCGACTACTCAGAGTGCGAGGTGTGCATTACGCCTGAAGATGACTCGATGCCATACATAGTTATGATGGCTGAGAAGAGCTATCTAACAAGCCAGGGAATAGGGAGCGTGGAGGAGCTTGTAGCTGCTGACCAGGCATACTTTTACACCTACATCTCGGGCGACACTACACTCGAGGAGTTCCTGCGTGAGAGCAACTTAGCGCTCAACGGCACCAAGACAGAGCGTTGGCAGGATCTATCGCCCGCCAAGGAGTATGTCATCTACGCCTATGGCATATATATGCATGAGGATAAGTACGATGCTGTGACCGAGGTGGAGTATATCGTTATCGAAAATCGCCTCCCTGAGCGTACAGAGGTTGAGTTTGATGCTACAATTACGGCTGAAGGTCCTGAGGTAAGTTTCGTAGTTACGCCCAAAGAGTGGGATGGTTACTATGCCGTACAACTTGTCGAGGATACGGAGGCAGGATACATCGAGCAGGGCTTAGAGTTTACTGCCGAGGCTGAAGCAGCTGTTGCCGAGGCATTCTTCTACGTTGCCGACCACCTGTACTACTTCGAGGAGATGAGTGCTGAGGAGGTTATGCAACAACTTGGATATAGGGGTAAGGCCGAGTACAGCAAGACACTCAATGCCAACCACCGCTACATGGCTCTTATCTACGCCATAGATAGCGACAATGGCAAGGTGCCTATGGTGGTATCGAAGCCTGTGGTAGAGTACTTCTCAACAGGCACTGTGGAGCGTTCGGATATGACCTTTGAGGTAGAGTTCTCAAACATTATGCCCCGCTCTGTGGATGTGAGCATTATACCATCATCAGATGAGCCGTATACAGCAGTTATGATGTATGCTAAGAACCTCCCACAGGGCGATAAGCAGGAGCAGCTCGACTATATCATGCAAAAGTATGCTCCATTAGAGCTTACGGGCGAATACAGAGAGCATATCGACCAGCTACCTCCTGCAACGGAGTTTGTGATTGCCGTATATGGTTACTACGCCGGTGCGGCGACTACCGACCTATTTATATATAGGTTCACTACGGCCGAGGATGGCGAGGGAAAGAATACCATCACCGAGGTGCGTTGCTCAGCATACGACCTAAGCGAGGTTGCCGCCCTTGAGCCATACTATAACTCGTTTATAGGCTATGCCGACTACTTCCTATCCGTAGAGATTGTTACCGCCCAGCCATCGCCAACGCTACATTTTGATATCTTCCCATCATACTATATTGATGAGTATAGCGATGAGGATATTCGTGAGAGTCTCCTTGAGTACGCCTACACCTCATCGCCCGACTGGGCACTATGCACCTACGGCAACGAGTATGTGGTGTGTGGCTTGGCCGAGGATGAGAATGGATTTGTCGGCGAGCTGTATATCTCTGAGCCTATTAAGTTTACTAAGGAGAATACCTCGGCGGCTACAGAGTTTGTAGAGCTGTATAGGGATTATATGAATTAAGAGTGGCAGATGTGGCCTCGATTAAGAGATTGCCCCGGAAGGGACATACTGAACGTATTTCTTATTCAGCCCAATGATTGAGGTGGGAAGTAGCGCCACTATCACAAGAAAGAACAAATTTCTTGTCAGAGTGGTGCTAATGTGGTGCTGACACGAGAAAGCCCGGATGGGACATACTTGACGTATTTCCCATTCGGGCTTTTGACTGAAGTGCCGCAGTAGCGCC
>JAZNQJ010000220.1:0-9436 GCA_045590115.1 Alistipes sp.
AGCGAGCGGAGTGAGGTCGATACCTCCGTCGGGTCGTTCAACTACTAATTGCCCGTTCTGATAGCGTCGATAGCTCTCGCCGTCATATAGCTCCATAGAACGAGCCTCGTCCTGCCACTTGATAGCCATCTTGACCTTTGACTCCTCTTTGCGAATCTCAACGCTGCCTTGCATAGGAGTGCCTACGAAGTCAATATTGTAGAGTTCATCTTGCGAGAGTTTGTTCTCGGTAACATTTGCGGTGAATTGAATGAGGTAGTTATCCGATTCGAGCAGTTGGGGCATTGCTCGCTCGACAACCTCACGAGCGGTGCTGGTCTGCACACTGCTAATGCCGATGACAACTACCACTGCTACTATAGCGGCAACGGCACTAATGCGTACTGCTCGCCAGAGCGGGCGTCGGCGTGATGCGGGGGCTTTGAACGAAAGTGAGGTGGTGGGGGCAAAATGCGGAGTGAGAATATTCTCAATGCGACTATCCGAAGAGTTGTCTAAATTGTTGTTAGTTTTCATAGTGTTGGTCTTTTTTTTAGAGAGTTAAATCAGCCCACGCTTCTCGAGGGCTTCACGCAACTTGTCAATGCCATAGCGAAAACGCGATTTGGCCGTTGTGAGAGGGATGTTGCAGATCGAGGCAATCTCGTCAAATTGACGACCGCCATAGATTCGCAATCGGATCACTTCGCTCTGCTCATCGGGGAGGTGCGCCATCAGTCGTTCGATCAATCGAAACTCTTGTTCGAAATCTTTAGGAGTGAGGTCGTCGCTACTCAATGTATCGAGCGTTTCGGTGGTCGCAAACTGTCGTCGTGAGCGTAAAACTGAGGTGCAACTATTTGTCAATGAGCGATAGACGTAGCCTTTTAGGTCTTCAATCTCGGCAAGTCGTGTACCTTGTTTCGAGAGTCGAAGGTAGAGATCCTGCACCACGTCGTCAGCTTCGGTGGCAGATCCCAACCGGTAGCAGGCGTATCGAAACAGATGGTCGCGCTCGGACTGCATTAGCTCAGCGAGGCGGGTGAGTTGTTTGTTTTCGGTTGTTAGTTTCATAGTCTGTTTTCGTTTGTTGGAAGCGCGCTTTCGAATATATAACGCTCAGAGTGCGAAAAAGACTTAACGCACTTACAAATTTATCGAAAAAAAGGATTGTTCATTGGAAGTCTAATGAATTTAGGGAGATTAGTGAATTTAGTCTTTACTCCTAAACTCCCTAATCTCCCTATACTCTCTGTCCGCTATGTCTACCGCTTCTTGCGTATTGGACACTCCTTATCGCACGACGAACAGGCCGACTCGCCACGACAGCGGAAGAAACGCCATACTCGGTAGCCCAGCGCTATAAACACTACGACCGCAATGACGGCCACAGCCCAATCTTGCCACGTTAAGCCCATCATAGTATCAGCATCGTTATGTGATAACCTATCCACGCCAAAAGCCATGCCACAGCAGTATTATACACAGCAGAGCCTATAGCCCACTTCCAATTAAGCTCCGAGGCGATAGCCATAATCGTGGCTATACAAGGCAGATAGAGTAGCGAGAAGAGCAAAAACGCTACGGCTGAAGGTGTCGACATGCTCTTGGCTATGCGCTCTTTTGCGCCTGTAGACAGCTCATCATCGCCCGTAGGTGCTTCATCATCGGGGTGAGCATACAGCACATTCATCGTACTTACTACAATCTCCTTAGCTGGGAGTCCCGAGAGAATGGCAACGGATGCCTGCCAGCCAAGTCCCATAGGTCTAAACACAGGCTCGCACACCTGGCCGAGCTTGCCCATATACGACATCTCGTAGAGTGGTGCATTGCTATCGTCGTTGCTATACTCTGGGCGTGGGTAGTAGCTCAACAACCACACCACGATAGAGGCGATGAGGATGAGTCCACCCATCTTCTTGATGTACTGCGCACACTTGCTCCACATATGGCGTAGTGTGGTCTTTGCCGTAGGCATACGATATGGCGACAGCTCCATGACAAATGGTGCCTCCTGTTCTCGGAACATAAACCTACGCATAAGGCGTGCTGAGACCACAGCCATGAGTATTCCTAAGAGGTAGAGTAGGAACAACGCTGTGCCTGCCCACTCGCTGAAGAAGGTGCCTACAATCATCATATATATAGGCAGACGTGCGCTGCACGACATGAACGGAACGACCATGATGGTTATAAGTCGTGATGTGCGACACTCAATGGTGCGACATGCCATGATTGCTGGCACGTTACAGCCAAAGCCCATGACCATAGGTATGAACGACTTGCCATGAATGCCCATGCGGTGCATCACCTTATCCATGATAAAGGCGGCACGTGCCAAGTACCCCGAGTCCTCGAGGAACGAGATAAACAGGTACAAAATCATGATGTTGGGAAGGAAGACAAGCACGCTGCCCACACCGCTGATAACGCCATCTGTAAGCATGTCACGCAGTGCGCCCTCGCCCATGAGGCTATGTACCTTATCGTAGAGCCAGCCTACGCCGAGGTCTATCCACTCCTGGGGGTATGCTCCAAGGGTAAAGGTGCAGTAGAACATAAACCACATGATGGCAAAGAATATGGGGAATCCCCATATGCGATGGGTGACAATAGCATCAAGCTTATCCGAGAGCGTATTACGCTTTACTTCCGATGCCGAGTATGTCTCCTTGAGCGCTCCCGACACAAAACCATACTTGCGCTCGGCAAGTGCTGTCTCAATATCGGTATTTAGTGCCTCCTCGATGCTCTCACGTGACTTACGTGCCATCTCGCTCCATGTAGAGTAGTGTGGCGAGCTGCTTAACATTCGCTCTACATCGCCATCGCCCTCAATAAGCTTGAGTGCATAGTAGCGGGGTGGGAAAAAGGCTGGTAGCTCATCACGCTTAGCACGTAGGTCGCCGTTAAGCTCCAACAGTGCATCCTCGATGACCGTACCATAGTCAATGTGGATATGTCGCTCACGACCATCACGACCCTCGTGTAGTGCTATGATAACATCAAGTAGCTCCTCGATGCCTCGTCCTGTAGGCGCTACGATAGGCACCATAGGCACACCTATCATGCTGCCCAAAGCCTCGTGGTCGAACGTCGCACCGCTACGCTCCAGCTCATCGTACATGTTCAGCGCAATGACCATGCGTGGGTTGATGTCGATAAGCTCAGTCGTGAGATATAGGTTGCGCTCGAGGTTGGATGCCACAACCGTATTTACGATGATATCAGGGGTATTGTCTGTAATATGTCGTCGTACGTATAACTCTTCGGGCGAGTATGCCGAGAGGGCGTAGGTGCCTGGTAGGTCGGTAATCTCAAGGTTGTAGCCACGATACTTCAGCTCGCCACGCTTGGCATCTACCGTCACTCCGCTATAGTTTCCTACATGCTCGCTGCGGCCACATAGCGTGTTGAATAGTGATGTCTTACCCGAGTTTGGGTTGCCCACAAGGCCTATGGTTATTCTATTGTGTTCGCTCTCTATGGCACGTTGCACACTATCCTCCTCAGCGGTTGTTGTTGCGCTGTTGTCGAGGCTTAGGCGCTCGGCCTCCTCAGTAGTCATCACCACAATCATCTCGGCCTCCTTACGACGTAGCGATATGTCGTAGCCCATGATGTGGTACTCAATAGGGTCTTTGAGTGGTGCGTCGAGGATTACCTCGACCCTCTGGCCACGCACAAAGCCCATCTCGATTATACGACGACGGAAGCCTCCGTAGCCCAATACCTTGACAACTACGGCGCTATCACCTGTTTTCAGTTCACTAAGTCGCATAATCTTACCTTAATTTATAATATATGGCGCAAAGATACAAATTATTGACTTAAAAACAATCCCCATAAATGGGTATTTTGGTTATATTTTTGATTAATTCAGATATCACTTATTCTATTAAAAAGGTAAGTAAAAATGCCGATAATGTCGGAAAATCATCACATTATGAGTTTTTTTTTGTTGAAAAATTTGTTATTGTCAAAAATATTTTCTTAACTTTGCGTTTAGAAAACCTTATAAATTTTTATTGATATGAAGACTTTAGTAGAAAACATCGCAGCCCAGTATGAGGCTTTTGCAGCTAATGCTGCATTGCAGGTAGAGAAGAACAATAAGGCAGCTGGTACTCGTGCCCGTAAGGCAGCTTTGGAGCTTACAAAGCTTTTGAAGGATTTCCGTAAGGTATCTGTTGAGGAGGCAAAGAAATAATTATTTCTTGTGATAAGGGGTCGTTCTCGGCCTCTCAATTATTAGCCCGAATGGGAAATACGCTTAGTATGTCGCATCCGGGCTAATTTCATGTCGAGTCCAAGCCCAACCCCTTCTGACAAGAAATAGGGACACCCGAAAAAAGGTGGGGGGAAAACAAAAAAATACTCTACTTCTGTTTCTCATCAGATATTTTCGTGCCATCACTGCATAAATCCCACTTCAACAATAGATATTTTACTGTGATAAGAGGTCGTTCTCGGCCTCTCAATCATTAGCCCGAATGGGAAATACACTTAGTATGTCCCATCCGGGCTAATTTCATGTCGAGCCCAAGCCTTTCTAACAAGAAAAGGGAGCGGTGCTTGATAAGGAGTTTAGAGAGTTTAGGGAGTATAGGGAATATAGGGTCGGCTCCCTAACCTCTCTGTCTTCCCTGCTACCGTCAGCCTCAAAACAACAAAGGCCACCCCACAAGAGCAGCCTTTGCAGCGAGTATTGTAGTTATACTACTTCTTGTTTACATTACCAGAGAATGAACCGTTACCGAAGCTTACGCCATTCTTGTGGTTGTTGATACCTGTCTCAAGGAAGTCTACGAAGTGTGAGATCTCACGGTCGTAGCTCATAGTCTTAGGCGATACCATGTTCTTGCCATCAGGAGTGAGGAGAACATAGCCTGGCTGAGCGTTGATGCCCCAACGGTCGATAGCGATAGCGGCATTCTTACGGCCAAGCTCACGCATCTCAACACCATTCTCGTTGGTGTAGTAGTCACCCTCCTCCAATGGAGTCTTATCGTCAACATAGAGTGCGCATACGATGTAGTCCTCCGACATTAGGCGTGTAACCTTAGTGTCGCTCCATACGTATGACTCCATCTCACGACAGTTGTTACAAGCATGACCTGTTACGTCAACGAAGATAGGCTTGTTCTGCTCCTTAGCAGCTGCGATAGCCTCGTCAAGGTCGAAGTAACCCTCGAGGTTATTAGGAATATGGAGGAAGTCTCCATACTTAACCTGTGAGTTGTGGTTCTTTGGTGAGCCATCCAAGCGGAAGTCCTGAGTACTCATTGGAGGCAAGTAGCCTGAGATACCCTTCAATGGAGCGCCGAACATACCTGGGATGAGGTAAACAACGAATGAGAGTACCAAAAGAGCCATCACAAGACGCTTAACAGAGAGTGTCTCCATCTTATCGTCGTGAGCAAAACGAAGCTTGCCCAAGAGGTATAGGCCAAGGAGTGTGAATGTCACGATCCAGATTGCGAGGTAGATCTCACGGTCGAGCAAGCCCCAATGGTAGGTCTGGTCTGCAGTCATCAAGAACTTGAGACCGAGGGCGATCTCGATGAAACCGAGAACAACCTTTACAGAGTTCAACCAACCACCGCTCTTAGGCATGTTCTTAAGCAATGATGGGAACCATGCGAGGAGTGTAAATGGAAGTGCGAATGCTGTAGCAAATGCAGCCATAGTAAGGATAGGCATCCATACGTTACCACCGCTTGTAGAGCTGATGATTACGGTACCTACGATAGGCCCTGTACATGAGAATGATACAAGCACAAGGGTAAGTGCCATGAAGAAGATACCGAGCAAACCGCCCTTCTCAGCACCTGCGTCGCTCTTGTTTACAAGCGATGAAGGAAGTGTAATCTCGAATGCACCGAAGAACGAAGCAGCGAAGATCATGAAGATTGCGAAGAAGATAAGGTTAGGAATCCAGTGTGTCGACAACCAGTTGAAGATGTCGTTAGTCACGTTGGTACCACCTGTAAGGTTCGAGATAAGGATAAGTGCTGCGATAGGGAGTACGTAGAGCGCAATGATGAAGAAGCCATACATTGTAGCGCGGAAACGACCCTGTGCAGGTGACTGTGAGCCCTTGATGAAGAACGATACGGTCATAGGAACCATTGGGAATACGCATGGTGTGAGCAACGCTGCGAAGCCCCAAAGGATAGCCTGGATGATTGATGACCAGTCGAGCTTAGTGCTGTCCTCCTGCTCTGATGGCAACGAGATCTCATAGCTGTACTCCTTGTTGTCGAACTTGATGTCACCAGCGAGCTTAGCAACATCCTCGCCAAGGTCAGCTGCCTTGAAGTTATTGGTAACAAGGCGAAGAGTGTCGTTAACCTTAAGACCCTCATAGTCAATCTCTGCATCACGCATAGCAATAGTCTCGATAGCCTTGTCGCCATTCATAAATGTTACCTCTGGCATTGCTGGCTTAGCCTTAAGGTCAGCGTCAGTGATTACGTGGCTGAATACAAGGCTGAGAGTCTCACCCTTGATAGTACCGTCAACCATCCACTCTGGGCCCTCTACCTTGGTCTCAGCTACAGCCTCAGCCTTAGGCTCTGCCTTTGCTGGCTCCTCAGCCTTCACCTCAGCCTTTGCTGGCTCTGCAGCAGCAGCGGCAGGTGCAAGGGTGATGTTGAAGTCGAAAGAACTCTGCTGGCACTGGTTAGTAGAGTCGGTACAGATGTTTGTGCTGATAGTGCCTGTAACCTTGCTGTTAGGTGTTGCCTTAACCTGCTGGATGAATGTCATCTGACCATGGTAGTGCTTTACCTTGTCGCCATACTCATCAACAACCTCCTCGAGTTTACCCTGCTCCATCATACGACCTACAGTGGTACAGCCCTTAAACTCGAATGAAGGAGCTGAATATGGGTCTGAGAGTGGGTAGCCATGATAACCCTTGCGGATGTTACCCGCAAATACGAGGGTGTAGATGTCATTGCCATTCTCTGTGGCGTAGAGTGTCCATGTTACAGGAGCGCCGCCAAGCACGTCTACAACCTTACCACGAATAGGGTCGGCTGCAACGGCCATTGTGCTGGTTGCGAAGGTGAGGATAAGAGCCAACGCAAGCACAAGTGTCTTGAAAAGTTTTTTCATAAATAGTGGTTTAAGTTATTGTGTAATTAATTGTTTTCGTTGTCTGAAGTATGCTCGTGGAGTGGGGTAGCCTCCGTAAAGAAAGTGTTGTCCTCATCAAGGATATGTCCCTCGGTGCGACCATCCCATATTTTATATCGTGATGGTGACACGCCTACACGTTGCTTGAAGTATTTGCCGAAGAAGGATTGCGACGCAAAGTTCAGCTTTGTAGATATCTCCTGGATGCTTAGTCCCGAGTATTTGAGCAATCGCTTAGCCTCATAGACTACCGCCTCGTCGATGAGCTTTGAGGCATTTCGGCCGCTCTTCTTCTTAAGTATCAGTGATAGGTACTTGGGGGTGATATTCATTTTTGAGGCGTAGAACTCCACGCTACGCTCTGTGCTGCAATGCTCACGAAGGAGTGCAAGGAAGCGATTGAAAAGCTCATCGGTACGGTTGCTCACACTACCTGCAGTAGGCACGCTGTGCTGCTGCAAAATGCCCATCACATAGTGGAACATTGCTGCAAATAGCGAGCTGATGATCTTGTTGCGATTGGCTGTTGGGGCGTAGTCGCAGAGTACCGAGCGCATAAGCTTTGAGATGTCGTGGATGTATGCAGCCTCCTGTGGCTCAATCTGTACACAAGGCTCATCAAGGAAACCATGGTAAATCGAGATGAGATCCTGAGTGTCTACGTGTATGCTGTTGAGATACTGACGTGAGTACGTGATCATGTATCCCGACGAGCGTATCGAGGCCTTGACCTGCTCGATAACGGTGTTTTCGTTAAAGATGAAAAGAGTGTTTGGTCGTAGCTCGTGGAGCTTGCCATTAATCTTAATCTTGGCCGTACCGCTGACGGTCACACCGATTGACACACCTTGGATTAGTGCTGTCAGATCGTCGAGTTCGCGGAACATTACCAGAGGGGTAATCACCATATCCTCCGAGTAATACGCAGTCTCGAAACGTGATTTGAGCTTGTCTATCGAAGCTCGTTTGATACCATCTTGCTTCATTTATCTTGCTTCATTTGTAGTCGTGACACTATGTCGCTGACTCTAACTCTCTACTCTATTTTAGCGACTCTGATGCCTCTATGCGGTAGCTCTCGCCATCGGCATAGATGAAGTAGTAGCGCCAGTCACGCTCCACCTCGCATCGTTTGGCTAACTCGAGCGCTCCACCCTCGGAGCCCATTGCCATAAACATTGTCGCTGCGGCATCAGCCTCGGCGCATGTTGGCGCAATCACCGTTACGGATAGCAGGTCGCTTAGCACGCTGTAACCTGTTGTTGGATCAATGGTATGCGCTACCTTACGACCATCTTCCGTTGTGTAGAAACGTCGGTAGTTGCCCGATGTTGCCATAGCGCAGTCTGTTACGGTTATAATCTTCTCAAAGTCGGCCTGCGCAAAGTTGCCGTCGTAGGGTGTCTCGATGCCTATAGTCCAATCGTGGTGCTTGGGATTGAGTCCCTTGCAACGTATCTCACCGCCGATGTTTACCATGTAGTTTGCTATGCCACGCTCCTCAAGAGCCTCTGCTACAAGGTCGACAACATAGCCCTTAGCTATTGAGTTGAGATCGACCTGTACTCGCTCATCGCTCTTACGTAGTCTACCCTCATGGATGGCAATCTTGTCAAAACCTACAAACTGTAGTAGAGAGTCAACATTTGGTGTTGTGGCCTTCTCTTGCTTTTGGACAAATCCCCATGCCGATGTTAATGGCTTTACTGTTACGTCGTACTTACCACCGCTGAGTGTGTGGAAACTCTCGGCAAGCTGAAGGTTAAAAAGTATGTGCTTATCGAGCGAATCCGTACGATTTGTGTTTATGCGGGAAAGTAGCGACTCATTGTCAAATATCGACATTGAAGCCTTTGCCTCGTTGTCGATATTGGCGATTATCTGCTGTAGCTCAGAGGCAGGTAGCGAAGCGTCGCACTTGACTTGGGCAAATGTGCCAAGCGCAAGGATGTTTACCTCGGTATAGTGTGTCACGCCTGCTGAGCAACCCACACAAATGGTTGCTAAAGCAAGCATGATAACTGCCATAAGTTTTGTGATAACTCTCCTGTGCATTTTCATATGATAACCTACCAGCGAACAAAGGTAGTGAAAATTTATAATTTTCTACCATTTTTGCCATGATTTTTTATAAAGTATGCGAAATAATGTGCAAATGAATATTTTTGCAAATTTAGCTTTTTGGTTATTATTGTTTGTGATATATTTACATTTTTAAATAAAATGTGCATTAAAATGGATATTAAATTTGTTGTGTATCTGGTGTTCGGTATGGGGGTTTTGACAACAAAAATAGAGTTGCGATAAAAAG
>JAZNQJ010000221.1:0-9216 GCA_045590115.1 Alistipes sp.
CACACTCTGTAGTTGCAGAGCTTAACACCACCAAAGAGTGGGGATCAAACGGCCTACGCATAGGCTACACACGCCTCAAGGATGGTCGCACAACACCCGAGAGCCTACCTGCTGTAATCATCAACGGACTCGGCGAGCGACAAAATGGCTCTGCAACGATAGGCACAAACCCATATTCGGGATGTAACATTCTCAAGCAGGATGTATTCATCTTCAGCGATGATGCGACACTGAATAAGGGCAAGCACACCATTACGTTTGGCACATCGAACGAGATATATCGTGCAGATAACCTATACTTGGCAAATGCACGTGGCACATACACCTACGCCTCGTTAGAGGATTTCATGGCAGACAACGCCACGCAGTATGCCTACGGATACTTTGCCGATGGCAAGCGTAACCCTCCGATGACCACGGCGCAGTTTGCCCTATACGCTCAGGATGAGGTGGCACTAAGACGCAACCTACGCCTCACGTATGGCCTACGTGCCGACATCCCCGTAATGTTCGATAAGCCTGTGGCTAACGAGAGCTTTAATAAGAGTTATTTCGCCAAATTTGGCACGATGACGGGCGACATACCTCGTGCGCAGATACTACTCTCACCACGTGTAGGCATAGAGTGGGCAACAGGGATTGTGACACTACGGGGTAGTGCAGGCATATACACCGGCCGCATACCTTTTGTATGGCTATCGAACTGCTATCAGAATACAGGTCTTCGCTCAGTTGGCGTGACAGTAACCAACCCTACTGAGACCCCAGACTTCAATCTAAATCCTGAGAGCGTTGGCATAAAGAGCAACCCATCTATCGACCTTGTAGACAAGCGTTTCCGCTTCCCGCAGGTATTCCGAGTGGCTTCAGGTGCTACGTTCAATCTCTTCCCATGGAGACTCTCTATCGATGCCGACTACTCTAAGGGACTGAACAACATATTTGTAGAAAATCTCACCGCGGAGGATAATGGTCAACGCCTTTTTGTGGGTGGCGAGGATAGTAGCTCTTCGGCAACTTACTACAACTCGACGACAAAGGATTACTCGGCCGTATATCGCCTATCAAACACCCAGAAGGGCTACTCATGGTCTGCTACCGCACGAGTGGAATATAACTTTATGTATGAGCTGTCGGGACTCAAGGTTATGGCAGCCTACACCTACTCGCAGTCGAAGAGCGTGAACGATGGTATCTCGGCGCAGTCATCATCGAATTGGGGACGCACATATGCCGTAAACAGCAATGCCCCTGCGTTGAGCAACTCGGTATACGAGTTCCCACACAAAGTCGTGGCACAGATATCATACTCTAAGCGCTACGGCCTCTTTGGCACAGACGTGATGCTGCTCTACAATGGCTACTCGGGCGAGCATTATTCGCTAACATACGTACGTGGCAAGATAGATGAGAATGGCGACACATATCGTGGCAACTCACTGATTTACATCCCTACAGAGGCTGAAATGTCAACAATGCTATGGGCAGATGAGACCTCACAAGCGGCCTTCAACGACTATATCAAGGAGGATAACTACCTAAGCACACATCGTGGTAAGTTTGCCGAGCGCAACTCACACTCACTGCCATTCGTACACCGCCTCGACCTACACTTTGCGCAGTCGTTCTACTTCTCAAAGAGCAGTAGCCGACGTGTGGAGCTTACGCTCGATGTTATCAACCTCGGCAACCTACTCTCACGCTCATGGGGTCTTGTGCATCGCACCTCTAACTGGGCACTATCGCCCGTAACCATTACCGAGCTTCGTGAGGTTGAGGGTGGCTATCGCCCTGTCTATAAGTTCAATGGCGCAAACTATACCGTAGACGACATCGCCTCACGCTGGCACATGCAGCTTGGTGTACGTGTAGTCTTCTAACCGCCATCAAGCCATATGTAACGAGCGTTGGAGATACTCTCTGACGCTCATTTTTATACCATATGGAATATTTTGGTCGAAAAAGCCAACTATTGAGAAAATTATTATTACCTTTGCAACAAACTATGCGCTAACAAGGAGTTAGCCGACTCTTACAGGAATAATAATTTTTGAGATATGAGACGCATACTATCTATTGCAATGTTCTTTGCCACTATTGTACTTACGATTGGCTGTCATAAGGATGAGACTCCCAGCCTAAAGTTTAATGGCGAGGGGGTTGTTGAGTTTAAAGCAGAGGGTGGTGAACAAACATTCACGTTCACAGCAGCACACTCGTGGACTATCGCATCAACATACGAGGAGTGGCTTAGTGTCACACCTTTGGCTGGTGCTGCAGGAGGCTGCGAGATTACACTCGTGGCCGAGGGTCATGAGGATGGCAACGAGCGCACAACAGAGCTACTCATCAAGCTCTCAAATGGCGATGCATACAGGGTTAATGTGACTCAGAAGGGTTTGGATCGTTTCGATGTTAGAGATATAGAGGAGCAGTATATCGTAAAGGCAGAGGGCGAGGATCTAAGCATCGTGGTTGACACCAACCTCGATTACGAGCTTAACATCATCAACGAGCCTAAGTGGATTAAGGTTGCCGACGACACACGTGCCATGCGTGAGGATACCATCACATTCAACATTACGGAGAATAGCTCTAACATATCACGTATCGCACGCATTGAGGTACTCAACAAGGCTAAGGGCAATAAGGTTGAGCATGAGTTTATCGTGATTCAGTCGGCTGCTGGCCAGGCACATAACGAGATTGTCTACAACTCGGACACTATTATCACATTGGAGTCTACGGAGGGCTTTGGCTCAACGCTCGCATACCATTTCCACGATGGTCGCTATGGCCGAATAATCTTTGATAATGAGATTACTGCTATCCCTGAGCTAAGCTTTGCCAACCATGCAGATATTACGTCCATCCAAATTCCTGATGGCGTTACACGCATCGGCCACAACGCCTTTTTTGGTTGCAGCGAGCTTACGATGGTCGACCTCTCAGCAGCAATTGAGAGCATCGAGACACGTGCTTTCAGCGATTGTACTGCTCTACGTGAGATAACCCTACCAGCATCAGTCACGACCATTGGCAATGCGCTATTTGAGGGTTGTACGCTAACAACAATCACTGCAAACTGCGACATCCCCGAGCAGGTAGAGCTTGTAGCTCATCCTGACCACCCAGATCGAGATGTTAAGCGTGCAGTTAGCTCTACGAATGACAAACATTGGCTCTTTGGCACTACTGTAGAGAGTTTCATATTTGCAGGTCAAATCGAGGCATATGCACTACTCGACTTTACTGCGGTAAAGAGTGTCAAGTTTGGTGCTGAGGTAACACGTGTTAATAAGGATGCATTCAAGGGCTGTACATCTTTGCGAAAGGTTGAGGTTGAAAGCCTTGAGAAGTGGTGCAACATCTACTTCGGCACAGGCGATGCCAACCCAATAGCCAACAATGGTGCAGAGCTTATTGCTGGTGGCCAGAAGGTAAGCTCACTTACCATCCCCGAAAGCATTAGAGATATCAAGAGCTACGCTTTCTACAACTACTCGACTCTTGAGAGCATCAACATCCACGACAATGTACGCTCAATCGGCGCAGGATGCTTTGCGGGTTGTGGCGAGCTAAGTAGCATTTATGTTGGCAGCGGTATTAAGACTATTGGCTTAGAGGTATTTAATGGTTGCGAGACTCCTAATCTCACCATTAATGTTAACCTCCCCGCATTCCAAAAGAGTATACTTGACCCTACACATTGGCTCTATGGCATGGAGGCCACAAACATCACATATGGCAATGCGGTTACAGCCATTAATGACTTTGCACTCACCAACTTAGCAAGCGTAGAGAAGGTTGTCATAGGCTCAAATGTTGAGTATATCGGCAAGGGAGCATTCAGCGGTTGCGAGAACCTCAGGGATGTAAGCTTTGAGGGCAACGCCATTAAGACTCTTGATGAGCATGCATTCTACAATTGCACCGCACTTGAGTACATTGAACTACCCGCAAGTCTTGAGACCATTGGCGACTATGCATTCCAGAATAGCGCACTTGGCACTATTGTAATCCCAGAGGCTGTGACAGCAATTGGCGAATATGCCTTTGATAACTGCTTGGCTCTTGAGAGCATTGAGCTTAAGAGTACTACCCCACCATCACTTGGCCAGAGAGCTATAGAGACTAATGGCAAGCTACAGACAATCATGGTGCCTGTTGGCTCACTTGATAGCTACAATACGGCAGCCGAGTGGAAGAATTATAGCAACTACTTTAGCGAGAAATAGAGAGTTCGGGTATAGAACTTAAAAGTGCAAATATTGGGGGGGGCTAAAAGTAAATTAGTCCCCCACTTTGTCATGAGGTTGAAGAAAAAGATGTAGTTTTAGGCATGCGAAGCCAGAAAAAGCGGTGTTTACTAAGCGTAAATGAGCATTTTGAGGGCGAGCATAACGACAAAATACACCTTTTATTCAGCCTCTTTTTTTTGTTTGGAGTTTTTTTATCCATACTACGTAAACATGTGGTTCTAAGGGTGATGGACGGCATAAAATATTGTTCAAAATTTATTATCAAATATTTGGTTTTCACGCGAATTATACATACCTTTGCTTTGAATAACACTTATAACCCCCTATTGTAAGAAATAGTTAGCATCCAAGTGAGCAAGATGTAAATCGCTGTGGAAGGGATAGTTATACCCTTTTACGTAGTTATGTTTTTGACTAACAAACAACACAATACAACTATTTTTTTAACATTATTTTTTTTAAGTTTCATTTATGAAAAGATTTTTAGCATTGGCGGCATTGGTACTCGGTATGGTATCATGTCAGCAGGATGTCGATACCATCGCCCCTGTTGGTGGTGAGGTAGACTTCCAGCTCGCTGTTGCTGCTCCTGAGCTTGTTGGCACACGTGCTGGCGAGAACGGTGAGGCAGACACACAGAACGCTATGGATAGCGCATTTGGTGCTATCGACTATTTGCAGGGCGCTCCAACTAACGACGACCGTTTGGATTGGGAGAACGACGCCGACCTCCGTTACACTCTTGAGGTGTACGACACGGCCACCAGCTATGCTGGTGCTACACCTGTTAAGGATCGCCAGGTAGTTATCGTTGATAAGTACCAGCCTGTTGTTTTCGACCTCCGTTTGGTGCCTGGTCGCAACTACCACTTCGTAGTATTCGCTGACTTCGTAGCTGAGGGTAGCGCAGAGAAGACTCCATCAGAGCAGCTTGGTGTTGATGGTCTCCGTCACAAGATTGGCACTACTTTGGCCGACATCGAGGTTGTAGAGGTTGATGGTAAGGAGCTTAACGATGAGATTGGCGATGCTTACTTCGCTACTAAGGATATCACTATCAGCAACTCTGCTGCTCAGGATATCGTTCTTAAGCGTCCTTATGGTAAGGTGCGTGTTATCGCTACTGACCTTGCTGAGCTTAACCTCAACGTACACCCTAAGAGCGTTGAGGTTGTGTACGAGTCATTCAACCCTAAGAACTTCAACGCTGTAACAGGCGACATCGATGGTGAGCTTGCTAAGACGAGCTACACTACTACTTTCGTAGACGATGTTCGTGACAACATGACTAATCATGTTTACAACGCTGGTTACGATGCTAAGACCTCTGAGGCTGTGAACGGCACTGTACGTAACTCACACATCACTCTCTTCACTGACTACATCCTTGGCCAGAACGCACTTGCAGATGGCACTTATCCTCAGACTCCTATCCACTTCACTATGACTGTGAACGATGGTAAGGGTGGTGAGATTAAGACTACTGCTTTCACTACTGATATCCCTGTTGAGCGTAACAAGCTCACTACTGTTATCGGTAACGTCCTCACTACTGCTACCGAGATCGAGGTTCGCATCGATGATAACTTCGCTGGCGAGAACGTAATCAACGCAACATTCATCAACACAGCTGCAGAGCTTCAGAAGGCTCTTGACAACTATGAGAATGGCCAGACAATCATTCTTGGTGCTGACATCAAGGGTAATGTTACCGTAAATCAGGTTGAGGGTAAGGATTATGTAATCGATGGTAACGGTTACAACTACGATGGTACTATCTACGTTGATGGTAACGCTCGTAACAACGGTGCTGAGACTGTTACAATCCGTAACTTCAACTTCGCAACAGACTCTTCAGACATCAACTTCATCGAGCAGAATAGCACTGATAGCGCAGTTCGTTACCCACACAACGTAACTATCGAGAACTGCTCATTCCTTGCTACAGGCGAGAATGTTGCAGCTGTTAAGATCCGTCAGGGCTACAACATCACCATCAAGGATTGCGTAGCTGATGGCGTAACACGTGCAAGCACCTCTGGCATGCACTCATTGGGTCAGTTCTACGGCTGTACAGGCATCACTATCGATGGCGTTGAGTTCAATGCTGATCGTGGTGTTTCATTCGGCACATCACTCAATGTCGTTGTTAAGAACTCTACTTTCGTAGCTAAGTATTACGGTTTGCGTGCCGATGCTTCAGTGGCAACTACTCTTAAGCTTGAGAATGTTAACATCACAGCTAATCTTCCTGTTATTGCTCGCAATTGTAGTGCAGACTATGCTATCGAGCTAACAGGTGAGAACACTATGGAGGCTCCTGGCTACCACATCATATTCACTAAGGGTGATGATGAGGAGGCATTCGTAGCTCCTTCAAGCAACTTCTCAGTAACAGGCGCTGAGGAATTCAACGTATTCCCTGGCGATAAGATGTATGCTTACAACGTAGAGAGTCTTCAGTATTTCCTTGACAACGCAGTTAATGGCGACACTATCGAGCTTGCTGCAGACATCGAGGGCGATGTAACTGTTACTCAGAAGGCTGATGTTAAGATCACTATCGAGGGTCACGACCACAAGTATGCTGGTGTTATCACCGTAGATGGTAAGAGCGCAACTTACAAGAGTGCTGGTGTAACTATCAAGAACCTCAACTTCGAGGCTGAGACTATCTCTGCTGATGCTTGCGTTCGTTTGGGCGCTGGTAATAACAACACACGTTATACCTGCAATGTAGCTGTTGAGGGCTGTACATTTGCTGTTCCAGGTGCTGTTGCTGTTAAGTCATACACTGGTGGCGACCATAACCTCTCTATCAAGAATTGCACTGGTACAGGCATCCACTCATTGACACAGCTTGCAAATGTTACAGGCGTTACTATCGAGGGCGTAAACGTTACAGGTGGTCGTGGTGCATCATTTGGCCAATCATCAAACATCGTTGTTAAGAACTCTACATTCGTAGCTGAGTCTTACGGTTTGCGTGTAGATGCTAAGTCCGAGGCTACTCTCGCTATCGAGAACGTAAATATCACTGCTAAGCTTCCTGTTATTGCTCGTAAGACCTCTAAGAACTATACTATCAATTTCACAGGCGTGAACAACTTGAACACTGCTGGCTATCAGGTAGTATTCACTACTGGTGATGATGAGGATACATTCGTAGCTCCTGCAGCGTACACACTCACAGGTGCAGACAATTTCAAGGTATTCCCACGTGATGCTGAGGACAACAACTTCATTTACAACGTTGATGAGTTTAAGAAGGCTCTTGAGGCTAAAAAGACAACTATCATCCTCCAGCCAGGTGAATATGAGGGCGAGTTCACCATCAACTACGATGACGTAACTATCAAGGGTGACGAAGCTACCATCAAGGGTCGTGTTGAGGCTATCAATGCCACTGCCAAGTTTGAGGGCATTAAATTTGACTTTAACGATTCATCATTAAAGGAGTTCTCAAGCAATATCGTAGGTAATCCTAAGGGCCACCCAGCAATTGTTGGAGTATATGGTGGTACAGCCGATGCAGTAACATTTGAGGGTTGTGAGTTCATCTGTAAGTCTGGTTACAGCACAGCAACAGCTCCAGGTGCAATCACTCACTATGGTGGCATTAAGCTAACATTGAAGGAGTGTACTATCGACTGCGAGGGCAACCCTATCTACGCAAAGACAAACATCGAGATGACTGGATGTACTGTTAAAATGTATGGCAACAACGCTGTTCTTAGCTTGAACTACAGCAATGAGGGTCGCACAGTAATCTTCAAGAATAACATTGTTGAGAATAAGAGTACTAATGGAGCAAAGACATATGGTATGCAGTTCTTGAGTACTAATGGCAAGGCATATAAGGATATGTACTTTGACGTTCAGGGCAATACTGTTGATGTTCTATTCTCACATGGCAGCGGTTACACATTCGCTAATGCTACTTATGCAAACGGTTCTGCAACTTTGTAGCCGTTGATAACGATTAATCCAAAGCAGCACTCCACTCGGGGTGCTGCTTTTTTTTGTGGTTTAAGGGTGGTTCGAAGGGTAGTTCGTGCCTGATGGCACTAAAGAGTAGAGCGCCCGCATAAAGCGGGCTAAAGGGTAGAGCGCTGCTACGCAGCTAAAGAGTAGTGCGCTCGCCGTTGCCGAGCTAAAGGGAAAACGCACTAAAAACCCTTTAGCACCTTTAGGTGCGAACTACCCCTCAACCCCCGACCATCAACACCCCACGCCTGCGGGTGTTTATTAAAATATTTAGTAACTCCGGTTGACTTTTCCGTTTTTATTTCGTACCTTTGTCACGATTTGTGCTTAACGAAGCAGATAACATAATAATACACAATAACTAAAAGCAATTAAGACTATGATTTACTCACACGAAGTGCAGCAGATGTGCTGCGTGAAGAAGGGTGCCAACCACGAGTCTGCACCTATCCCAGAGGAGGGCAAATGGGTACGTGCCAAGGAGATTAAGGATATCTCTGGTCTTACTCACGGTATTGGCTGGTGCGCTCCTCAGCAGGGTGCTTGTAAGCTAACTCTCAACGTGAAGGATGGTATCATCGAGGAGGCTTTGGTAGAGACCATCGGCTGCTCAGGTATGACACACTCAGCTGCTATGGCTTCTGAGATCCTCCCAGGCAAGACTATCCTCGAGGCATTGAACACCGACCTTGTATGCGACGCTATCAACACCGCTATGCGTGAGCTTTTCAAGCAGATCGTTTACGGCCGTACACAGTCAGCATTCTCTGAGGGTGGCCTCGTTATCGGCGCATCACTCGAGGACCTCGGTAAGGGTCTCCGCTCACAGGTAGGTACTATGTTCGGTACTAACGCCAAGGGTACTCGCTACCTCGAGATGGCTGAGGGCTACTGCACACGCATGGCACTCGACGCTAACGATGAGGTTATCGGCTACGAGTTCGTACACCTCGGCAAGATGATGGAC
>JAZNQJ010000222.1:0-2680 GCA_045590115.1 Alistipes sp.
GAGGTGAAGATGGATAATGAGCAGCTTATAGCCTACCTACGCTCGTTACGCGCCGAAGAGATACAACGCATAGAGGTTATACCACAGTCGGGTGCCGACTACGACGCATCGTCATCGGGCGGTATCATCAAGATTACGACCAAGAAGCGTATCGACTCTGGTCTTATGGGCTCTGCGTCGCTGGTCGTAAATGGCACTAAGGGCATGTACAATGTTATGCCCTCGGTATCGCTCAACTATAACCGCGGCAAGGTAAATGCCTACGGTCGCGCATGGTTTGGCACAAATGGTCTCGACTACACATCGAAGGAGCATACCGACTACACCTCAGGTACGGTTATCGACGCCGAGTCGGAGATGTCAAACTCAGCACTATGGGGCGGTGGCAATGTGGGTATTGTCTATGATATTAACGACCGTCACTCCGTAGGTGGTGAGGTGCAATACAACTACTATGGCGGCAGCAGCAACACCGACACGTGGACAGAGCATACCACACTTAACACCACACGCAGCGAGGGTGTGTATCGCAACGACTATAATAGTCAGATGGTTACCGCAACGCTCAACTACATATATAAACTTGACGACAAGGGTTCTACGCTGAAACTTATTGGCGACTACACACTCAACAAATACCCTAACGACAACGACTATGTAGATCGCACCTTCGACATCCTCACGCCCACTATCGTTCGCGACTCCACACATCGCAACCGCACACATACATTCTACCAGCTCGGCACAGCAACAGTAGCACTTGAGAAGGTGCTATCCCCAAAGGTTGTGCTTAAGGCGGGATTGAAGTACACAAACAATAATAACGACAACGAGGCGAAGTATGAGTATCAGCGTGATGGTGCGTGGTTGCCAAACACCGACCATAGCTACAATATAGGCTATACCGAGAATATCGGTGCTGCGTATGTCATCGCCACAGCACGCCTTGGTCGCTTAAGCCTTGTTGGAGGCTTGCGTGGTGAGTACACCAACTTCCGCGATAAGTCGGGCGCAGTGAAGCAGAACTACTTCGACCTCTTCCCTAATGCCAACCTGTCGTACGCCATCACCAAGGATGGCTCCTACTCCCTCGTTGCGCAGTATGCACGCACCATAAGCCGCCCATCGTTTTGGGCACTATCGCCTAACGAGATGAAAATCTCGGAGTATATGATACAGCGTGGTAATCCTAACCTTAAGCCGTCGTACGATAACTCGCTATCAATAACCGCAGTACTCAAGTATAAGTACACCATCACCATAGGCATGAAACTCACCGAGAATGCCATACAGCAAACCACCATTGTTGACACGGAGAACCCTGAGCTACTCATCATGCAGCATATAAACTACCCCACCATGAACAACTACTTCATGCAGGTGAGCCTCCCATTCCAGTTTACGAAGTGGTGGTCGGCAAACTTCAACCTTATGGGGCTGTATATGGGTCAGCGCATATATCCCGATGAGCCTATACGCCGTAACTTTATGTGCTTTGCCAATGCTCAGATGTCGTTCACACTGCCAAAGAACTTCTTTATCGAGCTTAGTGGTAGATATATGCATGGCTTAGTCGCTGGTAATACACGCCTTAGCGACATGGGTAACATGGATATATTCCTCAAGAAGCGACTACTCAACGACAAGCTAACCCTTAAGGTTGGCGTCAATAACCTTATCCCAACAGAGCAGACGGTGACTATTGAGGAGGCTTCGTTCAGGCGTACGATGGTTGTGAACCAGCCATGGCAGCGCCCAGCTGTTAACTTCTCGATAAGCTATAACTTCAACGCCGGCAAGCAGTTCCGTGCGAAGTCTGTCGAGAGTGGCTCAGCCGAAGATCGTGGCCGACTTGGAAGCGGCGGAAATAACTAAACCGTTAGCAATTAGTAATCTATAAATTAATCCATACTACTATGAAACGACTACTTGCAATCCTAACAGCAACACTCTGCCTTGCATCATGTACAATAGTTATTGGCGAGGCAGCTAAGGGCGAGATTATAGAGAAGAGTATCGCCATAAGTGGCGAGCCCGTGGCATTAGCCATATCACACGGCTTTGATGTGGTAGTAGACCCTACCCTGCCTCGTGGCGAGGTGCTGGTATCAACACATAGCGACATTATGGACTTAGTAGATGTCAGAATGGAGGATGCTACACTCAACATCAAGCTAAAGAGTACAAAGTTGCGTGCTAAGACCCTAAGTGTGCGTGTCCCAGAGTATGACTTTAATAGCGTTGCTATCTCAGGTGGCGCAGACCTCGAGTGGCACAACTGCAAGGCAAACACACTCACGGTGGCTGCATCGGGAGGTGCTGACGCAGAGATTAGGACACTAAGCGAGCAAGTGACACTCGCTGTATCGGGAGGTGCCGACGTCGAGCTTAAGGGCAGCAGCAAGCAGCTCAGCATTGCTGCATCAGGGGGCGCAGACGTAGATACCTCGGAGCTTAAGGCCGAGAGTGTCGAGGTATCAGCATCGGGAGGTGCAGATGTCAATGTATACGCCACAAACAGCCTTAGCGTCGAGGCCTCAGGAGGTGCTGATGTAAGCTATACCGGCAACCCAGCAACAAAGAGCATCAATACGTCTGGGGCTGCAGACGTCCGTTCTAAGGGCATAGATGACTAAATTTCATACGAAGGAGGGTGCCGAGTCTTGCATAAAGAGACCAA
>JAZNQJ010000223.1:0-5519 GCA_045590115.1 Alistipes sp.
GTACCGTCCTCCAAGAATGGCATATCCTCGTCACGTACTACACGAGCTACGATACCCTTGTTACCATGTCGACCTGCCATCTTATCACCTACCTTGAGCTTACGCTTCTTAGCGATGTAAACCTTTGCCATCTTGATAACGCCAGATGTAGGGATCTCATCACCATTGGTGAGGTTGTACTTCTCACGATTTACTGCTGCTGCAACCTTCTTGCACTCAATAATATAGTTATTGATAATGCGTGAGATGAGTGCATCATCATGTTCATCGCCTGTCCAACGTGTCTGACCCAACGACATATAGCCGTTAGCTACGCCTGTCTTGCTGTCGATGCTTGTTGAAGCGATATCCTCGAGCATCTTCTGGGTAAACTTCTCACCTGCAGCATACAACTCTACGTTGTAGTAGTCGTAGATGCCTACAGTGGTCTTACCCTCAAGCAAATCCCAGAGCTTTGACACCAAAACCTTGGTAAGGTCAGCAACCTTTGATGCGTACTCAGCGTCGAGCTGCTCCATGAGAGCCTTCTCCTGTGCGCGGTTACGCTTGCCATCCTTCTGGATGTGGCTATAGAGCTTAGTGTCGATGACAACACCATGCAATGATGGCTGCGCCTTGAGTGAGGCATCCTTAACATCGCCAGCCTTGTCACCAAAGATAGCACGTAGGAGCTTCTCCTCAGGTGAAGGATCGCTCTCACCCTTAGGTGTAATCTTACCGATAAGAATATCACCTGGAGTAACTTTAGCACCAATGCGGATGATACCATTAGCATCAAGATCCTTGGTAGCATCCTCAGATACGTTAGGAATATCCGAAGTAAGCTCCTCGACACCACGCTTAGTGTCACGAACCTCCATGATGTACTCGTCAACGTGTACTGAGGTGAAGATATCCTCACGCTGGATACGCTCCGAGATCACGATAGCATCCTCAAAGTTGTAACCCTTCCATGGCATGAAGGCCACCTTAAGGTTACGGCCGAGAGCCAACTCACCCTTCTCAGTAGAGTAACCCTCAGTAAGAATCTGACCCTTAGTAACCTTATCGCCTGTAAGCACTGTAGGCTTAAGTGTCACTGTGGTGTTCTGGTTGGTACGGCGGTAGCGTGGAAGCTGATATACGGTAACCTCAGGAGCAAATGATGCGAGCTGCTCATCGTGCGAACGGTCGTAGCGTACCTCGATGCGTGTAGCATCGGCAAATACAACCTCACCATCGCCCTCAGCAACCACCTGAATGCGGCTATCTACAATCATATCCTTCTCAACACCTGTACCCACGATAGGTGCCTCGGCACGTACCAATGGTACTGCCTGGCGCATCATGTTAGAACCCATCAGCGCACGGTTAGCATCATCATGCTCAAGGAACGGAATAAGGCTCGCAGCAATAGATGCCACCTGGTTAGGTGCAACGTCTACAAGGTTAACCTCATTGTCGTGAACAACAGGGAAGTCTGCACCAAGACGAGCCTTGATACGGTCGGTATTTAGGAAGTGGCCATCGTCCGAGAGTGGCTCGTTCGACTGTGCCACGATCTGTCCCTCCTCCTCTTCTGCAGAGTAGTAACGAATGTTGTCGTTGTTGAGATCCACAACGCCACCATCTACCTTGCGGTAAGGAGTCTCAATGAAGCCCATGTCCGAAATCTTGGCATATACGCACAACGACGAAATAAGACCAATGTTAGGACCCTCAGGCGACTCAATAGGGCAAAGACGGCCATAGTGGGTGTAGTGTACGTCTCGAACCTCGAAACCAGCACGATCACGTGAAAGACCGCCAGGACCCAATGCCGAGAGACGACGCTTGTGCGTAATCTCAGCCAAAGGGTTGATCTGATCCATGAACTGCGAGAGCTGGCTTGTTCCGAAGAACGAGTTTACCACGCTTGCCAAAGTCTTGGCATTGATCAGATCCTCAGGGGTGAAGACCTCGTTGTCACGAACGTTCATACGCTCACGAATAGTACGTGCTATACGCACCAGGCCAACAGAGAATTGGTTGGCAAGCTGCTCACCCACAGTACGTACACGACGATTCGACAAGTGGTCGATATCATCAACTTCGGCCTTTGAGTTGATAAGCTGAATCAGGTACTTAATGATCTCGATGATATCCTCACGTGTGAGTGTGCGGATAGCAGGATCAATCGAGAGATTCAACTTCTTATTGATACGGAAACGACCCACGTCGCCAAGGTCATAGCGCTTATCCGAGAAGAAGAGCTTTTCGATGACGTCGCGTGCCGTAGCCTCATCGGGTGGCTCCGAGGCGCGCAACTGCCTGTAGATATATACCACAGCCTCCTTTTCGGAGTTACATGGATCCTTATGTAGTGTGTTATAGATGATTGAGTAGTCGGTACCCGATTGGTTGTTGTTGTGCAGAAGAATAGTCTTTGCACCTGACTCAATGATAGCATCGATATGCTCCTCCTTAAGCTCTGTCTCGCGGTCAACAATCACGTTGGTACGCTCGATAGATACTACCTCACCGGTATCCTCATCTACGAAGTCCTCGACCCATGCTGAAAGAATACGTGCAGCAAGTCTACGACCCACATTCTTCTTGAGGTTTGCCTTTGTCACCTTTACCTCGTCGGCAAGGTCAAAGATCTCAAGAATCTGCTGATCGCTCTCAAAGCCGATGGCACGCAAAAGTGTTGTTACAGGCAACTTCTTCTTACGGTCGATGTAGGCATACATCACGTTGTTGATGTCCGTAGCAAACTCAATCCATGAACCCTTGAATGGGATGATACGTGCAGAGTAGAGTTTTGTACCATTGGTGTGCTGGCTCTGGCCAAAGAATACGCCAGGTGAACGGTGCAGCTGCGATACAACCACACGCTCAGCACCATTGAAGATGAAGGTACCTCGCTCTGTCATGTAGGGAATAAGACCGAAGTAGACATCCTGTACAACATCCTCGAAGTCCTCATGCTCCTTGTCGGTACAGTACAATCTAAGCTTCGCCTTAAGAGGCACACTATACGTCAAACCACGCTCCAAACACTCTTCGATAGTGTATCGAGGCTGGTCGATGTAATAGTCGATAAACTCCAAAACAAAGTTGTTTCGGGTATCAGAAATCGGGAAATTCTCGTTGAACACCTTGTACAGACCCTCGTTCTTACGATTCTCTGCTGTGGTGTCAAGCTGGAAGAAATCTCGGAATGATTTAAGCTGAATCTCCAACAAGTCAGGATATGGAACCCTGTTCTTTATTGTCGAAAAGCTTATTCGTTGTTGTTGTGTTGTGGACATATAATCCAAGTGTTTTAAGTGAATATTTACACTGTCGACCAATCACCGGCCGTTTACATACGGCAACATATCGTCGTTTACCTTGTCGTGAGGCTCGTTGCCCAAAACCTCACCTCTACCAAAGCTGACATCTCTCGTTGTATCTATCGCAAGCAACTAACATTGTGTAGCTCCTACTCCAAGCGCTCTTGTAGCCATAACCAGGCTACATCTCATAGCCTCTCGGACACCTGACATAGCCTACTCAGTACCTTTCATAGCCTCTCGGACACCCTACATGGCCTACTCAGGTTACCTTTCATAGCCTTCTCGGACACCTGACATAGACTCCTCTGGTTACCTTTGATTGCCTCTCGGACATTTTGATAGCCTACCGGCTGCCATAGATCGCCTACCGGCCACCATTAGGCACTAATTGGTTTACCTCTTTGTAGTCACCGTCACAAGCTGTCACTTTGTGGATAGCCACTGCGAGAGTTGCCCCTCTTTGATGAAGTGGGCTCTGCACAATCCGCCCCCTCCTAGCATTACGGCAAGACGACACAACATCCATCTCGCTAGCACCAAAGGGACAACGAATAGGCATAAGCCGAAAAAATGCGGAACGTATTTATCCCGCTAATGCTCTCAGTGTCACGCATGTACACTCTGAGAGCATTGAATATTCTAATACTCAGGCACAGCCTTTGATGCACTCCCGAATATTAGACCACAAAAGGCATAGAGCTTACACAGGGTAAGCTCTACACCTCATTTGGTGTTAGAGACTAAAGTAATAATTACTTAAGCTCAACCTCTGCACCAGCCTCCTCGAGTGAAGACTTGATAGACTCAGCCTCCTCCTTAGAGATACCCTCCTTAACGGCCTTAGGTGCACCATCAACCAATGCCTTAGCATCGCCCAATGACAAACCAGCTACCTCCTTAACAACCTTGATTACCTGGAGCTTAGCCTGACCAGCGCTCTTCAAGATTACATCGAAAGTAGACTTCTCTGCAGGAGCAGCCTCACCTGCGCCAGCAGCGGGAGCAGCAACTGCAACAGCTGCAGCAGCGGGCTCAATACCATACTCCTCCTTGAGGATAGTAGCCAATTCGTTTACCTCCTTAACAGTCAAGTTAACCAACTCTTCTGCCAATACCTTTACATCTGCCATAGTTGTGTAATTTTATTAAATTTTGTTTTTTTGTTCTTTGTAAATTAATTGTTTCTCTCCTCGAGAGCCTTAACAAGGCCCGCGATCTTCTGACCTGCATTTGACTGCAAAGCAGAAATAACGTTCTTAGCAGGCGACTGCAAGAGCAATACGATATCGCCAATAAGCTCCTCGCGGCTCTTGATGTTGCACAAAGCGTCGAGCTGGTTGTCACCTACGTAAACGCAACCCTCAACATATGCTGCCTTCAATACTGGCTTGTCGTTCTTCTTGCGGAACTCCTTGATGAGCTGCGCAGGAACCTTACCAGTCTCAGTGAACATGATTGATGTTGAGCCCTTCAATACTGCTAAAAGATCAGCATCAGCCTTACCAACATTCTCCAAAGCCTTGCCAAGCAATGTGTTCTTAACAACAACAAGCTTAACCTTCTTCTCGAAGCACTGACGACGCAATGCTGCAGTCTGCTCAGCGTTCAAAGCCTCGATGTCGGCCAAATAGAAGTGAGGGTAGGCGTTGAGCTGCTCGGTAAGACCGTCGATAACGGCCATCTTTTCTTGCTTAGTCATAATCTCTATCCTCCTTCAATTACTTTGTTTCTACTGATTTAGGGTCAACCTCGATACCAGGGCTCATAGTTGTAGAGATATAGATGCTCTTTACATATGTACCCTTAGCTGCAGAAGGCTTGAGCTTGATTATTGTGCTCATCACCTCGTGAGCATTATCAACGATCTGCTCGGGAGTAAACGATACCTTACCAATAGCAGTGTGGATAATACCATACTTGTCAACCTTGAAGTCAATCTTACCTGCCTTTACCTCCTGATCGGCCTTAGCTACATCCATAGTAACAGTACCAGTCTTAGGGTTAGGCATCAAACCACGGGGACCGAGGATACGACCCAAAGCACCAACCTTACCCATTACGTTAGGGGTAGTGATGATAACGTCTACGTCGGTCCAACCGCCCTTGATCTTCTCGATGTACTCGTCAAGACCTACATAGTCAGCGCCAGCTGCCTGTGCCTCAGCCTCCTTGTCAGGAGTACAGAGCACCAAAACACGTACAGTCTTACCTGTACCGTGT
>JAZNQJ010000224.1:0-2170 GCA_045590115.1 Alistipes sp.
GCTGCTGGGTCTACAACAACACCCTTGCCCTCCTCATCGTTCTTTAGGCGGTAGTGAGTAACTACGGCACACTCCTTGGCAAAGCCCTCAACGTGGCTTGCCTCACGTGAGAAGAATGATTTTGGGATGAAGAGTGGGAAGTAGGCATTCTCGTGACCTGTCTCCTTGAACATTGCGTCAAGCACGTCACGCATCTTCTCCCAAATAGCATAGCCGTAAGGCTTGATAACCATACAGCCGCGAACTGCTGAGTTCTCAGCCAAGCCCGCCTTAATTACCAAGTCGTTGTACCACTGCGAGTAGTTCTCATCGCTCTTGGTAAGGTCTTTTAATTCAACTGCCATAATTTATCTATTGTATTGTTTCGTTTTCAAAGGGAATATACCATAAAGGTATAACGGCCGCAAAGATACAAAATAAACCTTAAATTTCAAAACTAAAAATCGAGGCAACAACCCACGCTCAGCAAAAGAATAAATATTGAACATCGCATGGTTTTGTGATTAATGGGCAAATAAGAGACCTCTTTTTTTGAACTATGATGAGCTATACGACCAAAGAAAGTAAGGATATGGTCGTATAATATCAAAAAAAATATCACTCCTTGCAATCCTACAATGTGGTTATTATCAGCGTATAATATAGCAAAAAGGGATCAATCGGCGGGTGGAAATATTAAAAAATTATGCACCGACCGAATTTTATTGTCAAATTTTCGTATATTTGTGGACAATATATACGTGAGTATATAGTTTGTAGATTTTTTGTGTGGTGCGGAGGTGTGTTGCAGTACGGCTAAAAATAGACATATTTGTACTTATAACACGTCAGCCACATGGGGTTTATTAACTACTAATACTTTTTTGCTTAATGGTGAAATCAAATTACATCATCGAGCTTACGAACATCACCAAGTCGTTCCCCGACAAGGTGGTTCTCGACGATGTCAGTTTGTCAGTAAAGAAGGGCGAGTTCCTCACAATTCTTGGCCCTTCGGGTTGTGGTAAGACCACACTACTGCGTCTTTTGGCGGGCTTTAACAGCGCCACAAAGGGTGAAATCCGTATCGGAGGCGAGGTCATGACAGATGTTCCACCTCACCTACGTCCCGTAAACACTGTGTTCCAGCGTTACGCCCTATTCCCTAATTACAACGTCTACGACAACATCGCCTTTGGTCTAAACCTCCAGAAGGTCGACAAGAAGGAGATTGAGCAGCGTGTCAAGCGTGCGCTCAAGATGGTGGGCATGACCGACTACGAGCATCGTGACGTGCAGTCACTCTCGGGTGGTCAGCAACAACGTGTGGCCATAGCACGAGCTATCGTCACCCGCCCCCAGGTACTGCTTCTCGACGAGCCTCTTGCCGCTCTGGATCTAAAGATGCGCAAGGACATGCAGATGGAGCTTAAGGAGATGCACCGCTCGCTGGGCATCACCTTCGTATACGTTACGCACGACCAGGAGGAGGCACTCACCCTATCGGATACTATCGTAGTGATGAACGAGGGTGTGATACAGCAGATTGGCACACCTACAGACATCTACAACGAGCCATGCAACGCCTTTGTTGCCGACTTTATCGGCGAGAGCAACATCCTCAACGCCACAATGGTACGTGACCGCTTAGTACGTTTCATGGGCAAGGAGTTTGAGTGTATCGACGAGGGCTTTGGCGAGAATGTCGAGGTTGATGTTGTTGTTCGCCCCGAGGATGTATACATCATCCGCAATGCCGAGGCAGCGATGTTCCATGGCACAGTACGCTCATGTATATTCAAGGGTGTGCATTACGAGATGTTCGTAGATACCCCTGATGGCTATGAGATTATGATTCAGGACTACAACAGCTTCGAGGTAGGTAGCGAGGTAGGCATGCTCATCAAGCCTGCCGACATCCACGTAATGCGCAAGGAGCGCACCGAGAATGTTGTGGAGGGTACAATGATTGACGCTACACACGTGGAGATTCTCGGCGAGAAGTTTGAGTGCGAGGCTCAGGAGGGCATCGCTCAGGGCGACATAGTAGATGTGGCTTTCGACTTCGACGCTGTAGAGCTTACCGATGACTCAGAGGATGGTACCTCATGGGGTACTATACGCTTCATCCTATACAAGGGCGACCACTATCACCTTACGGTACGTACCGATGAGGGCGAGAACGTATATG
>JAZNQJ010000225.1:0-12070 GCA_045590115.1 Alistipes sp.
GCACAGCAACAAACCAGACACCACGCTATGCGCAACCTGGCGAGGAGGGTAGCGAGGGAGCCTTCATCCTTGAGCTTAAGGTGCTTGCTGATGTAGGCCTCGTGGGCTTCCCAAATGCTGGTAAGTCGACACTGCTCTCTGTAGTATCAGCTGCCAAGCCAAAGATTGCCAACTATGCCTTTACTACGCTTGCGCCTAACCTCGGCATCGTGTCGGTTCGTGATGACCACTCGTTCGTCATGGCTGATATCCCCGGTATTATCGAGGGTGCGCATGAGGGTCGTGGCTTGGGTACTCGCTTCCTACGACACATTGAGCGTAACTCGGTGTTGCTCTTCATGGTGCCTGCCGATAGCGATGATATAGCTGCCGACTACGAGGTGCTTTTGGGCGAGCTTACGCAGTATAACCCCGAGCTACTCGATAAGCAACGCCTCTTGGCAATCACAAAGTGCGATATGCTTGATGATGAGCTTATCGAGCAGATGCGTTCTCATCTTCCTGAGGGCGTGGAGTCGATATTTATCTCATCGGTTGCCAATATGAACATCACCAAGCTTAAGGATATGCTCTGGCGAGCATTGCAGCAGTAACCTAACACCACGTAGCTATGAAGGGTGCTTACTCAGGATTGTGGTTTTTGCTTACCGTAGGCTTTGCGATATTCTTTATAATGTCGGCATTTGGTAGTCTCAAGGTTGGCGACATTGAGATTCGTGATGCAGAGTTCTACTCGGAGCTTACCAAACGTCCTAAGCTGCAAACGCCTGAGGTAGTGCAAGATAGTGTTGTGTGTGATAGTGCTAAGATAGAGGTTCCTAAGTACATTGTTGATACTATGCCTCAGCGCATACTCTTTGTTGGCGACTCTATGCTTGAGTCACTCTCGCCACGTCTTGCAGCCTATGCCCAGCATAATGGCCACGAACTATATACGGTGATTTGGTATGGCTCGACAACTAAGGTGTGGGGCGAAGGTACCAAGCTAAAGGAGTATATCGAGATGTTCGACCCTACGTTCATCTTCGTGTCGTTGGGAGGTAACGAGATGTTTGTGCGAGACATCAAAAACCGCCATCTCAAGCCTCTGCAAAATATCATTGAACAGCTTGGCGACATCCCATATCAGTGGATTGCGCCACCCAATTGGAAGCCAGACACAGGTATCAACGAGCTGTTGGCCGAGAATATCCCTGCGGAGCGTTTGTTCGTAAGCAAGGATCTTAAGCTGGCACGTGCCTCGGATAAGATTCACCCCACACGTGTTGCTGCTCAGGGCTGGTTTGACCTTATCGTAGAGTGGATGGCCGAGAACCAAGACTACCGTATAAGGCTCGAGAAGCCGACAATCCAAACTGCCAAGCCCACAAAGCTTATGGCCTTTGCGCCCCCTCAATAATGATGACCCTAACTACGTTGTGGAGTAATATCCTTGAGAAGCTATCCTACGACCCATCCTCGCCGATGATATTCTCATCAGGCACCTTTTGGGCGTTGTTCCTACTCTTTATGCCTATTTATGCGCTACTCAAGCGTCACCGCATGAAGATGATACTCTATGTGGTAGCCTTCAGCCTATACTTCTATTATAAGTCGAGCGGAGTATTCTTCCTGCTCATTGTCGCCACATCCATTATCGACTATCAGCTCTCACGCCTCTTGGCTACAAGGGTCAAGGAGTGGCAACGCAAGCTCTGCGTGACGCTATCGGTAGTGATGTCGCTCGGCGTGTTAGGATACTTTAAGTATGCTAACTTCCTGTGTACCAGCTGGGCAAGTATCGTGGGTAGCAACTTCCAACCTATGGATATACTGCTGCCCGTAGGTATCTCGTTCTACACGTTCCAATCCATTAGCTATATTGTCGATGTCTACCGCCGTAGGATTGAGCCTACCGACTCGTGGATAGAGTACCTCTTCTTCCTATCGTTTTTCCCCGCACTCGTTGCTGGCCCTATTGTGCGTGCCGACCAATTTCTGCCACAGATTAAGGCTAACCCTATGCCCACACGTGACCAGGTGTGGATGGGCTTTTGGCTGATACTCTTGGGTGTCGTTAAGAAGGCACTCTTGGCCGACTATATTGCTCAGTATAACGATATTATCTTCACTACGCCCGAGACATATACCGGCTTTGAGAACCTTATGGCCATGCTTGGCTATACTATGCAGATATACTGTGACTTCTCGGGCTACTCCGATATGGCTATCGGTATAGCCATGATTATGGGCTACCATCTGCCTCAGAACTTTAACTTCCCGTATAAATCGCTAAATGTCACAGAGTTCTGGCACCGCTGGCATATATCGCTATCATCATGGTTGCGTGACTATGTATATATCTCGATGGGTGGCAACCGTCGTGGTAAGCTACGTACCTATGTGAATAACTTCCTCACGATGCTTATCGGTGGTTTGTGGCATGGTGCGTCGTGGAAGTTTGTGGCGTGGGGTGGTATCCATGGTGTTGCGCTGGCAATACATAAGGCCTCGAAGCCTATGCTCGACAAGATTCCCGATACACGCCTTGTTAAGCTTGTGTCGTGGTTTGTGACCTTCCTCTTTGTCATCTTCACCAAGACAATATTTAGGGTCAATGCCATCGAGGATATGGGCGTAATGCTCACACAGCTCTTTACTGACTTCCGCCTCGACTACCTCCCTGTGTTTATCGATGTACGTCGTACGTGGTGTATCTTTATGCTTGTGCTTCTTGTGTCGCACTTTATGCCTGATGGCTGGTGGATGCGCCTTGGCCAGAGGTTTGTGCGCACCCCCTGGATTGTTAAGCTCCTTGTGTTTGTTGTCGTTGTGCAGCTTGTCCTGCAGTTCCGTAGCGAGGATGTGGCACCATTTATCTACTTCCAGTTCTAAACAAAAAGAGGCTGAATAAAATCGTTATACTCGCCCTTAAAATCCTCATTTACGCCTAAGTAAACTGCGGTTTTTCGGACTTCGCAAGCCTAAAACTACATCTTTTTATTCAACCTCTTTCTATTTGAGTTACTCTGGACGCATAACAACCAGCGTGCGGTTGCCGTCGGCGAGAATCTTCTGAGCAAGAGCCTTGATATCATCCTCGGTTACGCTCTCTAAGATTCCGAGGTACTCATCCTTATAGTTGTAGCCCTCTTCGTACCACATTATCATGGCGTACATCCAACCCATGTTAGTCTGCAATAGGTTGTAGTACTCCTTTTGCAGAAACTCCTTCGATTTGGCTATATCCTCAACTAAAGGCCCCTCCTCAGCAATTCTGCGAAGCTCCGAGTCGCAAATCTCTATAAGCTCGTCGGCGAGCTGCTCGTTGGTATCAAAACCGATATATAGGCTATAGCTCTCTGTTGGGTTCTTGCTAATGTCGCCACTCACACTAACCCCATATGTGCCTCCCTTCTCTTCACGAATTGATTTGAGGTAGCGGCTATTGAGCGCACGTTTCAACAGATTGAGCGTAAGTCGGTTTTTGGCGTTATTAGCAATATCTCCCGAGTAGTAAAGGCTTACCGAGACCTTAGGCTGCTGCATTGGGGTGCGGAAGTCGTTGGTAACTCGGCCTGTTGCCCAACGTACACCATCATCTACGGCCTTATACTCTACACGTTTAGATGTAGGCAACGAGCCGATATACTTCTCGACTAATGGCCTAAGGCTATCGAGGTCTATATTGCCATTGATGAAGAACGTAAAGTCATCCGCATAGGCGTATAGCTTGGAGTGAATATCGGCCAGACGTTCGATTGTAAGCGACTCGATATGCTCAGCTAAGGTCACATCTCGGCGAGGATTATCCTGGTAGAGAGTCTTAGTGTTTGCTCTGCCCATAATATATGTTGGATTAGAGAGCTGATTGCGGAAGTATGGTACGTATGCTCGCTTGATGTTGTCCAAGTCGGTTTGGTCGAAACGTGGTGATGTGAAGCTAAGATACATTAGCTCGAGGATTGTCTTAATATCCTTTGGCGAGCCTTGAGCATGGAACGTATGCTCGTAGTTGCCTACGGTCATATAGGTGAAGATATTTTTGCCAGTAAGTAGTTTGCTAAGGTCTGCTTGTGAGAATTTTCCTACACCCATAGCCTGCATAACAGTGGCGTAGAAGTTTGCTTGCAGCGACTCCTCAACCCCCAGCATCGACTTGCCTCCCTCGGACGTAGCATTTATGCTCACCTCATCGGCCTTTAGTGTCGAGGGGCGTACCACAACCTTAATACCATTTTTCAGTGTCCACTCCGTAAATCCTAACGAGTCGTTGTGTGCGATGCTCTTTACCTTTGACCCCTTTAGCTTTAGCTCCGAGCTGATAAGAGGCTCGCTAACGCTGTTGTCTACGTATGGAGCAATGTCCGAACTCTCCACCTCGGCGATGATTGCACGAATATCGGCCTCTGAGGCTATCTCTACGCCCTCTTTCTTGGGGGCATGAACAAGTATTACGAGGTTCTCGTTGGGCTTAGCCATCTGGCGATATGCTGCGTTGAGCTGCTCTAATGTTAGGTTGTTTATAATCATTTGGTCGAGTTCCCACTTTGCCTTGTCATCCATAATAGGCGAGCCACTCTTAATAAATTCTAAGCAACGCTCAGCATGCTCAAGGTTAGTTCTATCGTTGCGATTATTATACTGACGCTCAAACCAGCTGTTCATACGCTGTTTTGCTCGTTCAAACTCGCCAGAGGTAAAGCCGTAGCGACGCATACGCTCCATCTCGGTATACATAGCTCGGAAAGCCTCCTTTGTGCGACCCTCGTGTGCTGTTGCGTCGAAGTGTGTTGCCTCCAACGTAGGGCATATTATGAATTGACCATCACCCATGCCGCAACTCACAAACGGAGCATCGTCCTGTTGTGATATGTCATAGAGTCGATAGTTCATCATATTAGTGGCCATGCTGTTTATATAGTAACGTGTTAGGCCCTCGATAGTGTTGTTAAACTCCTTGGGCATAGCCTCACGACGGGCATACATCATTACGGATGACTGTGTTAGTTCCTCATCTGAAAATATCGAGATGATAGGCTCATCAGTCGTAGGCACAGTAATAACCTCTTTCTGTGCTGCGTCGGCCGATGATGCGGGGATGTCTGCCATCACACTCTTTATTTTGGCCTCCACTTGGTCTACGTCAACATCGCCAACGATTACCAAGTATTGATACTCTGGACGGTACCACTTTTTATAGAATGCCTCTAATGCCGTATGGTCGAACGACTTCAGACCATCCAAATAACCTATGAGGTTGCGACGCTCGTAGAGTGAGCCTTGTAGAACTCGTTGCAGAAGGTGGAGCATACTCCTATACTGTCCACCATCACGTGTGCGTAGCTCCTCCATAATCACACCACGCTCCGAGTCAATCTCCTCGGGCTGAAGGGCTATGAACTGCGACCAATCGTGGAGGATGAGTAGGGCAAGGTCGAGATTATCCTCGGTTACGGGCATATCTTTGATCATATATTCGGTATAGTCCCACGAGGTGGCAGCGTTGAGGTTGTAGCCGAACATCACGCCTATGCTCTCAAGCTGCTCAATCATCGACTTACCTGGGAAATTCTTCGTGCCGTTAAATGCCATATGCTCAAGGAAATGTGCCAGGCCCTGCTGGTTGTCATCCTCCTGAATAGCACCTACGTCGTGGTAGATGTAGAAGCTCGCCTGATTCTTTGGCTTCTCGTTGTGGCGAATGAAGTAGGTCATGCCATTCTCCAACTTTCCCATACGAATTGCTGGGTCGATAGGTAGTTGGTCAGTTATGCTCTGCGCATAGATGCTCGTAACACAAAATAGCAGTGTTAGGAGCCAAAATAGAAAGTTTCTCATACGATTTTGTTTTGCTGATTTGCTGCTGCAAAGTTAGCGATTATGGTGGTCGATAAAGAGCGTTAAAGCCCTAAACCATCTAACAAAGTTAGGGTTTAATCCGTTGATAATAAACACTATAAGTGCTGTGTTAGATTTTGAATTTCTAACAGTTTTTGATGCTGTGTGCTAAGTTGTTGATAATCAGACGTGTGTCGAATATTTGATTTTTAATAGCTGTTGGAATAGCTGATTATCAACAAGTTACTGTAAGTAGCGCAAGATTATCTCTTTATTTGGGGCGTCGGATGCCGTAATTTTTGATTTCAGTCTCGATTTTCGCATATAGATATTGCCGATGCTATCGCCCGTAAATACGCTAATCGCCTTGGCAGAGAAACCTGCGTAGAGGAAGCATAGCAACCTATAATCAAGTTCGCTAAATTCGGGCATAGACTCTCTGAGTAGCTGCATCACATTATCTTTGTGTTTGTTCACAATGCCCTCTAACTGTTGGATATATCGCTTGTTTGTTTGTAGCTTCTCAATCTCGTTGCGTACCTGTGTGTATATAGCCTCCCTGTCACGCTTTGTGCCATGTGTCTCGTAGTAGGTATTGCTGAGCTTGTCGATAAGAGAGAATTGTGACTCGAATAGGTGGTTAATCTGCTCGATCATTCTGTCCGTAGCAATATCCTTAGTGTAGAGTGACTGCTCAAGATTCTGCATCGTGTCCATGTATCGGCTAATCTCTCTATTCTTAAGAGAGATTTTATGGCTTATGTACATCGCCACGACAATCACTGTCAGTATGACAATAATGATGAGTGTTACGAATATCTGTCTATTTTTATTTAGTCGATATTCGTTGAACTCGGCTTGAGTTTGAAAGTACTCTTTTTGTGCCGATACAACAGGCTGTCTGAGGGCTCGTTGTAGCTCCTTGTTTTGTAGTTGAACGCCATTCTCAAAGTGGCGCATAGCATCATCCTTGCGCCCCATAAACTTCATTGTGTTGGCAGATTTGAAAGCCACATCAATAGTATCTACTATGTCGGCGGCTCGCTCCCATGCACAATTTAGATACTCCTCGGCACGCTTGTAGTCCTTTACGGCGGCATAGTAACACGCCAACGAGCCTAAGGATTTGGACGATAGTAGCGTCTCATCGAAATTTGTGGTTAGATACTTGGCAACATCGCCGCACTTCTCATATTCGCATGTTATATCGTAGAACATGAGCAGGTTTTGGCAACAAACCAACTCAAGGTTTTTATCCCCATAATCGTGAGCAAGACTAAGAGCCTTGTCAAAGTTCTCAACAGCGAGTTCAAACTCATCGAGATTGCCATAGGCTACACCCATATCATGCAGTGCGTATGCCTTGTGATACTCCAATCCTGCCGCAGAGTAGTGCTTATAAGCCGACTGATATGCGCTTAGGCTCTTTGAGTGGTCGTAGACTTGTCGGTATATTTCGCCAAATTGTGTGTAGAGCAAACCGGCAAGGTAGTCATCCTCTATCTTCTCAAGCTCCCGTTCGGCGGAGGTGTAGACCACTATTGCCTTGGTGTAATCCCCACGATTGTATAGGATGCGACCATAGTAATAGAGCGATAGAAATTTACTCCGAACATCGTTGGTATCCTCATAATACTCCTTGGCGATGGTGATAAGCGAATCGTCCGACTGATCAATATAGTTCTTGTCATAGGCCATTGAGAGTAGTAGTGCATATCTTGCTCGCTCCTCGTCGCCCGATAGCTCATCGGTATCAATCTCCTGCAGCGTGGCCAATACGCTGTCCGGCCTCTCGTTTATGATCGCCTCAATACTACTAAGCGTCTGCCAATGCTCAGAGTGATGGCCGCATGATAGACCGATGAGTGCAAGGATAATGATTGATATATACTGCTTCATAATAGCCCCAATTTTTACAAAGGTAGTAAAAAGTCTTGACTTTTCACCACGCAAAACCAAATCTTCTTGCCCTTTAGGGGTTAAACCTAATGGGCAAGAAGATTATGGCTACGTTTGGCACTATTGTAAAGTGCAGATAATCGGTATTAGGAATGATACGGCTACAGGCTCGCCCTTCTGAAGGCCGGGCTTCCACTGTGGCGATGAGAGTAGCACACGACGTGCCTCATCCATAAATGGCTGCTCGGCACTCTGAAGGAAATGGATGCTCTGAGGGTCAATAAATCCCTGCTTGCTAACGATAAACTTAATCATCATCTTGGCACTCTTCTTCTGCGCAAGCATATCGGCAGGGTAGCGGTAGTTCTGCATAACCCACTTTAAGAAGGTGTTTACGTCGCCATCCATAAATATGGGAGGCACCTCGCTTGCTGCCCATACATGCTCGTTAAGTAGGCTGATAAGCACCACTCCATTCGATGTGTCGCCAAACTGCTCGTAGAGCTTTAGCTGCTCTGCCTCTCGCACGATGGTCATAGATTCAATATCATTTGGGTTAATCTTGTCGACCTCCTCGACACTTTGTACACATCCGTTTACGATATAGATAGGCTTCTGCTCCATAGCCCAGCCACAGAGTGCCACGAGAGTGAAAATTGCGGTTGTAATAAGTCGTTTCATAGTTACACTTTTTTAGGTTTTACTTTTTGCAGCGCTGTTTTGTTAGTGCAAAGGTAGCATACGCCAAGCCCAAAGTCCAAATATTTTGTGTTAAACAATGTTAACGGATTTGTTAAATAGTGTTAAATGTTGGGGCAAGGGTGCGTAACCTACCATAATTTTAATAACTTTGTGGTATGAAACGTGGCCACTTTATCACAATATTGCTACTCACGCTCGCCTCATTAGTGCTACTAACTGTGGTCGAGGTGGTGTGGTCTGTGCGTTCGTACCGAGCAATGAGTGAGCAATACCGCCAACAGGTGGAGAGCATCTTTGAAGAGGCTGCCTGGCGTTATGCAGGACCTAACGTGTCGGGTTCAAATGTAGATCTTGGCCCTATAGAGCGTTTTCATGCCTTCGTGGGCGAGCTGCTGCGCACATCAGCTATTGATACAAAGTATCGTGTTGAGGTGCTGGCTACCACAGACCGTAGTCCGCTACTACTTATGGCAGCTGGCGATGAGTTTACAACTCAGCGTGTTGAGGTAATTGAGCGTAGGGTAGTGCCTATCATCCTGCGCCTTACTGTAGAGGCCCCTCACCGCCAGATACTCGCCTCGATGCGTAATATGATAATTAGTGCGGTATGTGCCACGCTGCTGCTGGTGTGCATATTTATATATCTGCTCCGCACGCTATTTCGTGCCAAGAGCCTTGAGCGCATACGTCGTGACCTCACGCACAATATTACGCACGAGCTACGCACACCTCTTGCTGCGGCACAGGCAACTACCGACCTGCTGCGCTCGATGCCTGAGTTGTCGGATGACAGAGCGTTGCGTGAGGAGTATCTCGAACTTACATCCAACGAGTTGCGTCGCCTAAGTACCCTTGTTGATACGATACTACGTAGCTCGATTGATGATGAGTCGCCCGCAACACTACATCCTGAGCGTTGCCAGCTGCGAGAAGTTGTAGATGAGGTGTTCAATACCATTCGTCTGAAATATGCGCATCGTAAGTTGGAGCTATCATGCCGTGTAGAGCCTCACGTTGAGCTATGGGCCGATAGGTCGAGCCTAAACACAATACTGCTTAACTTAGTGGATAATGGCGTGAAATATAGCGAGGGTGTGGCACGTGTTGCCATCTCGGCACGTGGTGTAGGGGGCAGTGTAGAGATTGCGGTTGAGGATTGTGGTGTAGGTATTCCACGTCGGGATATTGGTCGCATTTTCGATAAGTTCTATCGTGTATCTGCCGAACGCCGCCACGATACTCGAGGCTATGGGCTTGGACTCTACCATGTGCGCAACCTTGTAGAGGCTCATCATGGGACTATTACGGTAAGTTCGCACGAGGGTCGTGGTACATGTATAACCTTAAAGCTTGAAAGCTATGAGTCACAGGATATTAGTTGTTGAGGATGATGCCACACTACGACGTGTGCTATGCGACATGCTTCGCCTCAAGGGCTATGATGTAGTTGCGGCAGAGGATGGCGTCGAGGGCTTGCGTAAACTTGAAGAGCATGCTCCACACCTTGTCATCGCCGATGTTATGTTGCCACGCATGGATGGCTTCGAGATGGTGCGCCGTATGCGAGGCTTAAGAGCCGATGTCGAGGTGTTGTTCCTCTCGGCATTAGACAGTGCCGAAGATGTTGTCGAGGGCTTCCGTTCGGGAGGTCACGACTATCTGCGTAAACCTTTTGATATGAACGAACTGCTGGTGCGTATCGAGGCACTGCTCTTGCGCACAACCTCTGCTGAGCCTAAGAGCGTATATTCCATTGGTCGCTATCAGTTTGACGCAGAGAACGAAACACTTACGCTGGATGACGTTGAAGAGCGACTATCCTCACGTGAGGCGGCAATCCTACGATGCTTAGTAGAACATCGTGGGCGTGTTGTCGAGAGCAGAGAGTTGCTTATTGAGTTATGGGGTGATGATAGCTACTATAACCTACGCTCACTAAATGTCTTTGTATCACGTCTGCGAAGTAAGCTCTCAAAGGATAGCTCGGTGCATATTAGCTCGGTGCGAGGTGTAGGATACAAATTAGGCTGCAAGGAGTAACCCTGCAGCCTAATATCATCATTTGTTCGTCTGTTATAGCCTCTTAAGGTATGCCGACACATTATCGAAAATGCGCTTCTCGACATCGTCAGCCTCAGCACGTACGAACTTCTCGCCAGTGACAGCCTCGTAAAGCTCGATATAACGCTCGGTGATGCCTGCAACAACCTCGTCGGTCATCTCTGGTACCTGCTGGCCCTCCAAACCCTGGAAGCCATTGTCCATAAGCCACTCACGCACAAACTCCTTAGAGAGCTGCTTCTGCTTCTCGCCACGTGCAAGACGCTCCTCGTAGCCCTCCTTGTAGAAGTAGCGTGATGAGTCAGGGGTGTGAATCTCATCCATGAGGTAGATAGTGCCATTCTTCTTGCCGAACTCATACTTGGTATCCACCAAGATAAGACCCATCTTAGCAGCTATCTCGGTGCCACGCTCAAATATAGCACGTGTGTATGCCTCCAACTGCTCGTACTCCTCGCGTGATACAAGACCCTGAGCGATGATCTCCTCCTTAGAGATATCCTCGTCGTGACCCTCATCAGCCTTTGTTGTTGGGGTGATGATAGGCTCAGGGAACTTCTGGTTCTCAACCATGCCGTCAGGCATTGCCACACCACAGATGGTGCGCTTACCAGCCTTATACTCTCTCCAAGCATGGCCTGAGAGGTAGCCACGAATAACCATCTCCACCTTGTAAGGCTCGCAGCGGTGGCCTACAGTGACCATAGGGTCGGGTACTGCAATCTTCCAGTTGGGGAGAATGTCAGCAGTAGCGTCGAGAAACTTAGCAGCAATCTGATTAAGCACCTGACCCTTGAAAGGGATGCCCTTAGGAAGCACCACGTCGAATGCCGAGATGCGGTCCGACACTACCATCACGAGGTAGTCATCGTTGATGTTGTATACGTCACGTACCTTACCTACGTAGTGGCCCTTCTGGCCCTCGAACTGAAAATCGTTCTTTACAATAGCGTTCATATAGTTATGTTTTAGATTCTTGTCACTGCACATTATGCCTATTGCGAGGCATTACACGTGCAAAGATAACAAAAAGTTGTGACTTTTCATCATATGAGACCTACTTTGATGTAGATGGATGTTGTAGTAGGAGCGTCATTATGACGCCAAAGATAACAAAATTCAATTAGAAATTAGTAATTAGTAGTGAGAAATGAGAATTTTTCTTCTTTCCCCCGAACAAAAAAAAGGTGAAAACCTATGTGGGCTTTCACCTTTACCATTTTGTGTAAGTGCTTAGAATGCGAGTATTGCACGTGCAGTGTAGAATGCTGCACTGTCGCTTTTGAAGCCCTTAGGCATTTGGCCATTCAGCGGCATCATAAGTCCGGCAAACTCCCAATCAAACTCGGTACTTGACCAATAGAACATCATCACAGGAATCTGCACGCCAATCTGCCAAGCTCCCTCAATCTGCTCAAGCTTCTTGTTTACCTGCTTTTTATTCTCAATGGTTATGCCCTGATCACGGATATCCCAAATATTCTGGTCGTAAGTGCCTGACACGAGCAACGAGTACTCCTTTGAAGAGCCTAAGTACCAATCGCTACTTGTCTCAGGTGCAGGTACCTTTGTGCGGTACTCCACGACA
>JAZNQJ010000226.1:0-19543 GCA_045590115.1 Alistipes sp.
CCCGAGGGCGAGGAGTGGAAGTCGGAGTTTAGACCCCTTCTCCCCGATGTTAAGTCCATAGAGTTCAACTCGTTCGAGGACTTACGACATATAACCCATCGTACCGCCGGCGTACTCTGCGAGGTTGTTCAGGGCGAGGCCGGCGTTAGGCTTCCTAACCCCGAGTGGTTGCGTGCCTTGCGCAGTAGATGTAGCGAGGTGGGCGCACTGCTTATCTTCGATGAGATACAAACAGGCATTGGTCGTACGGGCGAAATGTTCGCCTCGACAAAGTATGGCGTAACGCCCGATGTGGTCTGCTTGGCTAAGGCTTTTGGTGGCGGAATGCCTCTTGGTGGCGTAGCGGCAAATAGAGCAGTTTTATACTCTTTTACCAATAACCCATGTTTGGGTCATATCACCACCTTTGGTGGTCACCCCGTATGTTGCGCTGCAGGTCTCGCCGCACTCAACTACCTCACTGACAATAATATTGTCGAGAGCGTCGAGCATAAGGGAGCAATGTTTGAGGAGCGTCTAAAGAGTCATCCACGAATTTTAGAAATTCGCCGTTCAGGACTTTTACTCGCCTTAGAACTTGGCAAACCCGAGTACCTCTACCGCCTGATGGAGATATTCAAGGAGGAGGGCATCATGAGCGATTGGTTCCTCTACTGCGATACGGCCTTCCGCATCTCTCCCCCACTTACCATCTCGGAGTCCGAAATCGAGGAGTGTTGCCAAATCATCTCCCGCTCGTTAGACAGGTTGTAACAGACTAAAACACAACTATCAAGGCATCGCAACTGCGGTGCCTTTTGTTTTAAACTCAGAGAGTGTGTAGCTATTACATTTCACCGCCATAGAAACCCATAGTAACTCACCGAAAACCACTCTAACCCATCGCCATAATCCAGCCGCTAAAATATTTCTACCATTGACGAGCTGATTTAAGCAAAATTTTGCTACCTTTACGCCGTTAATTTTACTTATAGTAAAAGCATCCGAAAAATGAGCAACGAAACATACCATATACCCGTAATGTTAGAGGAGTGCATCGAGGGCTTAGACATCAAGCCTGATGGCACATACATCGACCTTACGATGGGTGGTGGCGGACACACTCGTGAGATACTCAACCACCTCGGTGCTGAGGGTCGCCTCTACTCCTTCGACCAGGACCCCGATGCCGAGCGTAACGCCCCCAATGATGAGCGTCATACTTTCGTAGCCTCAAACTTCCGCTTTGTGCGTGGCGCAATGCGTCTACGTGGCGTGGAGCAGGTAGATGGCATCTTGGCCGACCTCGGCGTTTCGTCGCACCACTTCGATGCCAAGCACCGAGGATTCTCGTTTCGTGGCGAGGCTCCCCTCGACATGCGTATGAACACCCGCTCGAAGCGCACCGCCGCCGACATTGTAAACTCTTACGACAAGGATGCCTTGGCAAAGATATTTGCAGACTACGGCGAGCTTGACACCACATGGAAGATTGCCAACTGCATTGAGCGCGCCCGCAGTCTCAAGCCCATAGAGACCACCGCAGAGCTTGTCGAGGCGGTAAAGCCCTGCACGCCACCTAAGGATGAGGCCAAGTTCCTCACCAAGCTCTTTCAGGCACTGCGCATAGAGCTTAATGGCGAGATGGAGGCTCTACGCATGGCTCTTGAGCAGAGCCTCAAGCTACTAAAGCCTGGTGGCCGTCTTGTAATCATGTCGTACCACTCGCTCGAGGATCGCATCGTGAAGAACTTCATGCGTAGCGGCAACACTGAGGGACACATCGAAAAGGACTTCTTTGGCAACGTACGCTCCGAGCTAAAGGTCGTAACTCGCAAGGCTATAGTACCATCTGCCGAGGAGATAGAGCGCAACCCACGCTCACGAAGTGCCAAGCTACGCATAGCATCGAAAATTTAGCAGCATCGAAAATTTAGCAACCACCAACACCGACCCAACAATGACAACATACGAAGAGGATAAATATACTCCTGAGGAGGAGAGCTTCGACCCACAGGGTGTCGCCGAGCGTCGCCGTCAGGATGAGGAGGAGAGGCTGCGTCGCCGTATACGTCGTGAGATTATCCGAGTGGATAGTGGCGAGATTGAGCAGGAGCTTGAAGAGGAGCGTAAGCGTATGGCCGAGGAGGAGGCCGAGCGTAAGGCCGAGGAGCGTCAGCGTCGCAGACGAGGGCTATTCATCGTACAGTTGTTTACGGGCGAATTCCTTGATAATGACAATGCCAAAGGCTATCTCTACGGTTTCACATTTGTGGCTGCGATGTGCTTCATCTGCATCTTCATCACCTTCATGTCGCTGAATGCCGACAGAGAGTACCGCCAATTGGAGAAACGTCTTACGGTGCTTGGCGAGCGTGCCATAATCCTCGAAGAGCAACGCTACGACATCTCCACACGTGAGAACGTAGATAAACTCCTCGAAAGACACAACATCCAGCTTAAGGATCTTGATGACAGCAGCATGATAATACGTAGCAACAAGTAGTAGGGAGGCTCAAACCCTTAAAAAAGCAAAAACAGAACATGGCAACCCGCAAAAAACAAGAGGCAGAGATCAACCCCAAGGATGACATGATCAACCGATCGTATGTCATCTACGGTCTATTCATAGTGGCTACGCTCCTCATCATAGGCCTGCTGATATGGATTGCTACGGGCAACGATAATGTGGAGAAGCACATCAAGCTGATGAACAAGAACATCATCAACGTGGAACACCCCGAGGCACATCGTGGTGCTATACTCACGTGTGATGGCGAGCCATTGGCCTTGTCGAGCCGACGCTATGAGCCTGTGATGGACTTCAAGTCTGAGGGCATGGATCCCAAGCACTATGAGCGACGTAGCAAGGATCCGCAGAAGATATTCGATGAGCTGAGGGCGCTGGCCAACAACATGGCACTATTCTTCAACAAGAGCGATGCCGAGAATCATGGCTACAAGTATCGTTCGGCAGATGAGTATTACGAGCTCTTCATGCAGTATCACCGAGCCACAAAGCTCAATCGTGAGGTTAGAATCTTCCCACGTGCCGTAGTCCTCGATGAGTGGAACATGATTCGCAAGGAGTTTCCCGTAATCAACCATAGCCTCGGAGGCGTCTATAAGACCGATGACTACTATGTGCGTGTCTACCCCTATGGCGATTTGGCACGTCAGATTGTGGGCGTGTGTCGCAGTCAGAAGGACATCACCTCATACAAGACTACGGTCGTAGATGCTATGGGTAATGTCAGGGATACCATCCTCCAGCGAGACACCATGATTCGCATCACCTCATCGATCGAAAACCTCTACGACTCGTTGCTCGCAGGACAGAATGGCACATATGTCGAGCAGCGCATAGCCAACGGCTTTTGGACACATATCGATGATCCCCGCAACAGCAAGCCAATAGATGGTCACAATATCGTAACCACAATCAATGGTGAGCTTCAGCAGATGGCCACAGAGAGCCTCCGCAATCAGCTTGAGGCACAACGTGGCTCATATGGTGTGGCGATGGTGATGGAGACAGCCACAGGCAACATGCTCTGCTTAGTAAACCTCAGCGCAGGCAAGAGTCGTGGTCAGAACTACAGCGAGCAAATCTACAACCACGCCATGAAGACACGTACCGCACCTGGCTCTACATTCAAGCTGGTATCGACTATGGCTCTACTCGAGATTGGCGGTGCTACGCTGAACTCTCGAGAGAACGTGCCATCACGTGTTGACACCATCGGCAGGCGCCGTATCAGGGATGAACACACAATGCGTGACAAGGACGGCAAGCAGATAACCCAGCCAACATTGATTGAGGGTTTTGCACACTCCTCAAACCTCTACTACGCCAATGCCATATACCGCCGCTTCAAGAAAGACCCCTCGAAGTATACAACATATCTCGATGGTCTGCTCTTCAACAGCCACATAGGCCTTGAGGAGCTTGGCGCAAAGAAGGGCATTGTCCACCACCCCGGCTCAACCGTATGGAAGAAGAATGGTGGCACCGATTGGGTACTGCCACAGATGCCATACGGCTACTTTGTAGAGGTCACACCACTACAGACCATGACCTTCTACAATGGTGTGGCCAATGGTGGTAAGATGGTCGCACCACGCTTTGTCGACCGCATAGAGTTCAACGGCCGAGTCACAGAGGTTATGCCTACGAACGTACTCCTCGAGCGTATGTGTTCGGAGCGCACGCAGCGTGACCTTATGAAGTGTCTGGAGGCGGGAGCAGCCCCTGAGCGCACATCACGCAGGTTTGTCGACCTACCCGTAAACATTGGTTGCAAGACAGGTACAGCACAGCTTTGGGGTGAGTTTACAACAGTCTGCGAAGATGACAAGCAGAGTTTTAAGGCGGGCTTCAGAGACGAGAATGGTAATGTCAAGTTCTATCTCGGTTCGTTGGTTGCTGTGATGCCTATCGAGAAGCCCAAATATACCATCATGGTGGCTATTGCCAAAGAGAAAACAGGCGCTCAGGATGCATACTACGGAGCGGCGCTTGCAGGTGGTGTAGTGCGAGATATCGCTGACTACCTCTACACCAACGACCTTGGGCTACACCCTACAGTAGAGATTGGCGACAACATCTATCGCCCAACGATGATTAAGCGTGGCCGTAGCTCGTCGGTAACCCAGGTGGCTGAAACCTTCTGCAACATAACACAGAGTGGCGACTTCGAGTCGGATTGGTGCCAGGCCAATATCACAAATGGGCAAGCCAGCATTGAGCCAATGAGGGTATCATCCGGCACCGTCCCAAATGTCCTTGACATGGGTCTTGTGGATGCTATATACCTCATGGAGCAGCAGGGCATGATTGTGACACACTCGGGCATGGGTCGTGTTACCAAGCAGAGCATATCCCCCGGCACAAAGATAACCAACCGCACACGTAAGATACACCTTACACTGAGCATGTAACACTTTAGACAAACAACATAGACAACGATAGATAGAACAATATGAGACTATTGAACGAACTACTCGGCGATGTTCAGCTGCTGAACACCTCTGAGCTAAACCCCGAGATTAGAGCTTTGGAGTACGACTCACGCAAGGTGGAGGCGGGCGACTGCTTCTTTGCCGTTGTCGGCACTGCAAGCGATGGCCACAACTATATCGACTCGGCCATTGAGCGTGGCGCACATGCCATCGTATGCCAGCGACTCCCCGAAACTCTCCACAACAACGTGGCATACATCCTTGTCGAAGATAGCAATATTGCCATGGCTGCTATGGCCGCAGCATTTTACGGTCACCCCTCACGTGAGCTTAAGCTCGTAGGCGTAACAGGCACCAACGGCAAGACAACAACAGCGACACTCCTCTACGATATGTTCATGGCTATGGGACATAACGCTGGCCTTATTTCGACTGTCGTTTACCGCATTGGCAGCCGTAGCATACACTCGACACACACCACCCCTGACTCAATACGTCTCAACGCCATGATGCGTGAGATGGTGGATGAGGGGTGCGAATACTGCTTCATGGAGGTATCGTCGCACGCCGCAGCACAGCACCGCATCGACAACCTACACTTCACAGGCGCCCTATTCAGCAACCTTACACACGACCACCTCGACTATCATGGCACATACAAGGAGTATATACGTGCCAAGAAGTCGTTCTTCGACGCTTTGGACAAGAGCGCATGGGCTGTGGTTAACATCGACGACCGCAACGGCGAAGTTATGGTGCAGAACACACGTGCCAAGGTATATCGCCTCTCGCTACGCTCTATGGCCGACTACCACACTCGCATCATTGAGCTTATGGCCGACGGCATGCACCTCGACTTGGCGGGTCACGACATATGGGTAAAGTTCACAGGTAGGTTTAATGCCTACAACCTTACAACGGTATATGCCGCAGCAACACTTCTCGGTATCGACCCTATCAAGGTGCTTACGACACTCTCCATGCTCAACCCCGTAAGTGGTCGCTTCGAGACCATAGTCGCCAAGGATCGCACAATGGCCGTTGTGGACTATGCTCATACGCCCGATGCCCTTGAAAATGTGCTTCAAACAATCGAGGAGGTGCGCACAGCCAACCAGCAACTATTCGTGGTATGTGGCTGCGGTGGCGATCGTGATCGTACCAAGCGCCCTGAGATGGCAGCCATAGCACTACGTTATGCCACAACAGCGATATTTACGTCGGACAACCCACGTACCGAGAATCCTGAGGCAATACTCGATGATATGATTGGTGGCGTGGGCGAGGCAAAGAACTACCTACGCATCACTGACCGTCGTGAGGCGATACGCACAGCATCACTGCTGGCAAATGCCGGCGATATAATCCTCGTTGCGGGCAAGGGTCATGAGGACTACCAGATCATCGGCACCGAGAAGCACCACTTCGATGACCGAGAGCAGGTGCGTGAGGCTTTCGACCTTAAACACAACAAATAACCCGAATTATTAACACCCAAACACATAACAAGCTATGATCTATTGGCTACTAAACTACCTCCACGAGAACACCGATCTGCCAGGAATGCGCATCGGCGAATATCTCTCATTCCGCTCTGGTGCGGCAATCATCTTCTCGCTACTTACCATCATCTTCATGGGTAAGCGTATCATCCGCTACTTGCGTCGCAACCAGATTGGCGAGGAGGTTCGTGATCTCGGACTTCAGGGTCAGCTCGAGAAGAGGGGAACACCCACTATGGGCGGTGTGATCATCATCCTTGCGATACTTGTCCCTGTGCTACTGTTTGGCGACCTTACAAACATATATATCCAGCTACTCATTATCTCTACCGTATGGCTCGGATTTATCGGTGGTTTGGATGACTACATCAAGGTTTTCCGCCACAACAAGGATGGCCTCAAGGGTCGCTTTAAGATTGTCGGTCAGGTGGGTCTTGGCATCATCGTGGGTACTACAATGTGGCTCTCGGATAATGTCGTTATCCATGAGAAGAGCTTCGAGACAGCAACCTATGAGGTTGTCGACAAGACCACAGGCGAGATAGATACCCGCACTGTCAAGTATGTGGCAAGCACCACTCCCGACAAGTCGGCAAAGACATCTATTCCGTTCCTCAAGGATACTGAGCTTAACTACAACCTGCTCACAGGCGGCAACGACACCATTGCATGGTTTGTTTATATCTTCGTCGCCATCTTTGTGATCACCGCCGTATCTAATGGTGCCAACCTTACGGATGGTATTGATGGTCTGCTGACAAGCGTATCGGTACCAATAGTCTTTGTATTGGGTGTATTGGCCTACCTGTCAGGTCACCTTGTATACTCCGACTACCTCAACATCATGTACCTGCCCGGAAGTGGCGAGATGGTGGTCTTTGCAGCAGCCTTTGCAGGTGCTTTGATTGGCTTCTTGTGGTACAACACACACCCAGCCCAGATCTTCATGGGCGACACAGGCTCGCTCACCATTGGTGGTCTTATTGCAGTCTTTGCGCTCTGCATCCGCAAGGAGCTACTCCTACCACTATTGTGTGGCATATTCCTGGTAGAGGCTCTCTCGACAATGCTTCAGGTGGGATACTTCAAGTATACAAAGCGTAAGTATGGCGAGGGGCGTCGCATCTTCATCATGGCACCACTACACCACCACTACCAGAAGAAGGGTATGTTTGAGGGCAAGATTATGATGCGCTTCTTCATCATCTCGTTGCTACTCTCAGCACTCACACTCGTAACACTCAAGATTCAGTAAAACGTAATATACTATGAAACGTAAGATAGTAGTTTTGGGTGGCGGTATCTCGGGCTACGGCTCAGCAATACTCGCCAAGAAGAAGGGTTTCGATATCTTCCTTACCGACATGGGCAAGATTGCCGATAGGTTTAAGGCTCGCCTCGATGAGTGGGGCGTAGAGTACGAGGAGGGAGGACATACCGAGGAGCGCATATTGGATGCCAACGAGGTGATTAAGTCTCCAGGAATCCCCGACACAGCACCTATAGTGAAGAAGCTACGTGAGCGTGGCATACCCATCATCTCGGAGATCGAGTTCGCAAGCCGTTATAAGGGTGTTGCCAAGACCATATGTATCACCGGCTCAAACGGCAAGACAACCACAACATCGCTCATCTACAAGATTATGGTCGATGCCGGCCGTAAGGTGTCGTTGGGTGGTAATATCGGCGAGAGCTTTGCCTACTCGGTAGCTACCGACCGCTACTTCTGGCATGTATTGGAGCTTAGCTCGTTCCAGCTTGACGGTTGCTACAAATTTAAGGCCGATATTGGTCTGCTGATGAACATCACGCCCGACCACCTCGACCGCTACGACTACAAGCTCGAGAACTATGCTCGCTCAAAGATGCGCATCACGCAGAACCAGACAGCATCGGACTACTTCATCTACTCTGCCGATGACCCTGTGACGCAGCAGATGCTCTCTGAGATGGACTCTGACCTGCGTGGTCGCCAGCTACCCTTCGCCATAAACACCGCCATTGCAAGTGGTGATGGCGATGCTATCCTCGAGGGCCATCACTTCACCGCTACCGTAGGCCGTAAGTCTGTAACTATCGATACCCGCAAAATGCAGATTGAGGGCATGCACAACATCTACAACGCTATGGCTGCAGCACTCGCCACGTTGGCTGCAGGTGTCGACCCCAAGCAGATTAAGCGTTCGATATATGAGTTTTCGCCCGTAGAGCATCGTCTCGAGCCTGCTGGCAGTAAGGATGATGTTCAGTGGGTGAACGACTCCAAGGCTACCAACGTAGACTCGGTATGGTATGCCCTTGAAAGCATGAAACGACCAACAGTATGGATTGCGGGAGGTACGGATAAGGGTAACGACTACACCCCAATCAAGGAGTTTGCTCGCCGCAAGGTTAAGGCGTTGGTGTGCATGGGTGTGGACAATGCCAAGCTTGTGCGTGAGTTCACAGGCGTAGTTCCCGAGATTCGTGACTGCAACACTTTTGAGGATGCTATGCAGGCAGCTAAGGAGCTTGCCTCAACAGGCGATACAGTGCTACTCTCACCAGCATGTGCCAGCTTCGACCTATTCCGCAACTACGAGGAGCGTGGTCGAATGTTTAAGTCTTGGGTTAAGGATAATGTGCTAAACAATAAGTAATCATGACAGCTAAGGGCAGCAATACCGCAACACGACACTTCAGCGACCTTCCGGGAAAACACCGAGTGTTTGAGGGTGACCGCGCACTGTGGATAATCTTCTTTGGTCTGCTGATTGTCTCAGTACTTGTTGTGTACTCCTCAACAGCAAAGATGACCTATAGCGCCAACTCAAGCTGGTCGTTATTCGAGGCGTTGCAGAAGCAGGTGGTCTATGTCATGGGTGCGATAATGGCAATCTTCGTGGTACACAAGATTCACTACGCCGTATACTGTAGGTGGGCATTCCAAATATACTTACTCTGCTTAGGAGCTACCATTGCGGCTTACATCGTAGGAGTCAAGACCAACGATGCCTCACGCTGGTTGGACTTGGGAATCATTCAGATACAACCTTCGGAGCTGCTTAAGATTGCAACCATCCTGCTGCTGGCACGTGTCATGCAGTCACGCCAGAGTGTGATACATACGCTACGTATCCTGCCCAATATCACAAAGATTAAGAAGAGTGCTAAGGAGCGAGAGATACTGCTCTACAACACCATACCGTTGCTCGGCCCTGTGGTAGTGTCGTGCGGAGTAATCCTCCCGGCACACACCTCTTCAGCAATCATCGTATTCATAATATCGATATTCATGCTCTACTTGGGCGGTATACGTTTTGGCGAGATTGCCAAGTTCATCACAGTGTTACTGCTCTTAGGAGCATTGTTCATGGGTGGCATGGAGGCGTGTGGCGTAGGCCGTTTGGGTGTTGCCAAGGCACGTATCGAGAGTTGGTATAACGAGTGGTTTGGCCAGACCACAGCGACCAATGTCCATGAGATATCCGATACACAGCGTGCGCTCATAGCCATCCACGAGGGAGGAGTCATTGGTCAGGGTGCTGGTCAGAGCAACTCACGAGTGTTGGTTACACACCCTGAGAGCGACTATGTATATGCCTTCTTCATCTCGGAGTATGGCATCATCTTCGGCATAGTGCTTATGCTGTTCTACGTGTGGATATTCTTCCGGGCAATGGAGATTGGAGGCAACTGCTCCACCCCCTTCCCGATGCTGATGTCCTACGGACTCGGAATGCTTATTACGGGTCAGGCACTGATACATATGGCCGTACAGGTAAACCTCTTCCCCGAGACAGGCCAGCCACTACCATTTGTGGCACGAGGAGGCTCATCGCTGCTCATCTCGACAGTAGCCTTAGGCATGATCATCGGCGTGAGTCGCTTGAACCACATTAGAGATCGTAAGTAAACCATGAGTGAAGTAAGATTAGACAAATATCTGTGGGCTGTGCGTGTATTCAAGACACGTAGCGATGCCGCCGATGCCATACGTCTCAACCGAGTGATGGTCAACGACGCATATGCCAAGCCCTCACGTGAGGTAAAGGTCGGCGACCGTATCTCGGTACGTCGTGATAGGGTCACGTATAGCTATAAGGTACTTGAGTTGGTGTCAAGTCGCCAGGGAGCAAAAAATGTGGCTACCTACTGCCTTAACTGCACCCCTCAGGAGGAGCTTGACAAGCTCAACCCACCACGTGAGACCATCTTTGTGTTTCGTGAGCGTGGCATGGGTCGCCCCACGAAGAAGGATCGCCGTAATATCGACGCACTGATGGATGGCTTCTATGTCGACAGCTCGATGGATGATGACATGGATGATGAAGACTAAAACTAAAACAATAAATATTAAAGAGATTATGGAGTATAATTTTAAGGCCATTGAGCAGAAATGGCAAAAGAGATGGAGCGATGAGGGCACCTATCGTGTAGATGTAGATGCCTCACGCCCAAAGTTCTACGTTCTTGACATGTTCCCCTACCCATCGGGTGCGGGCTTGCACGTAGGCCACCCACTTGGATATATCGCATCGGATATCTACTCACGATATAAGCGTCAGTCGGGCTTTAATGTGCTTCACCCTATGGGCTACGATGCCTTTGGTCTTCCTGCCGAGCAGTATGCTATACAGACAGGTCAGCACCCTGCCGTAACTACTGAGGAGAATATCAACCGCTACCGCTCGCAGCTCGACAAGATTGGTTTCTCGTACGATTGGTCACGTGAGGTGCGCACCTGCGAGCCTGAGTACTACCATTGGACACAGTGGGCATTCCTCGAGATGTTCGACCATTGGTACAACAACCGCACAAACAAGGCCGAGCATATCAACACCCTTATAGCCTACTTTGAGGAGCATGGTACCGAGGGCTTGGATGCTGCTCAGACTGCCGCTCTTAGCTTTACCGCTGCCGAGTGGTGCGCAATGAGCCTTGAGGAGCGTGAGCAGGTGTTGCAGAACTACCGCCTCGCATTCCGCGCCGACACTATGGTGAATTGGTGTCCAGCATTGGGTACTGTGCTTGCCAACGATGAGGTTAAGGAGGGTCTGTCAGTACGTGGTGGCCACCCTGTAGAGCAGAAGCGTATGAAGCAGTGGCTGCTGCGTGTTACGGCCTATGCACAGCGCATGCTCGACGGCCTTGAGACATTGGAGTGGAGCGAGTCGCTCAAGGAGATTCAGCGCAATTGGATTGGCCGATCGGTAGGTGCGCAGGTATTCTTTGACGTTGCCGGCTCAGACCGCAAGCTCGAGATCTTCACCACACGTCCTGATACCATCTATGGTGTTACGTTCATGGTTATCGCCCCTGAGCATGAGTGGGTTATGGATCTTACTACGGAGGATAATCGTGAGGCTGTGGAGGCATATATCGCCGAGACTAAGCGTCGCTCGGAGCGTGAGCGTATCGCCGACACCAAGCGTGTGAGTGGTGTTAAGACAGGCTCTTATGCCATCAACCCATTTACCGGACGTGAGATTCCTGTCTACATCTCGGACTATGTGCTTGCAGGCTATGGCACAGGTGCTATTATGGCTGTTCCTGCCCACGACTCACGTGACTACGCCTTTGCACGTCACTTCGGCCTTGAGATTATCCCTGTTGTCGAGGGTGGCAACCTCGAGGTAGAGTCTTACGATGCTAAGGAGGGTAAGGTCATCAACTCAGATATCATCAACGGCATGGATGTCAAGGATGCCATCCACTTCATGTTTGAGGAGGTTGAGCGTCGTGGCTTGGGTAAGAAGCTTATCAACTACCGCTTGCGTGATGCTATCTTCTCACGCCAGAGATATTGGGGCGAGCCATTCCCTATCTACTATAAGGATGATGTGGCATATCGCCTCTCAGATAAGGAGCTTCCGCTGCAGCTTCCTCCTATCGACAACTTTGGCCCTACGGAGGCTGGCGAGCCACCATTGGCACGTGTCGATGGCTGGCATACTGCTGAGGGTCACCCATACGAACTATCTACCATGCCAGGCTTTGCAGGCTCTTCTGCCTACTACCTCCGCTATATGGACCCACACAACAACACCGGTTTGGTGAGCAAGGAGGCTAACGAGTATTGGCGCAATGTAGACCTCTACGTAGGTGGTATCGAGCATGCTACAGGTCACCTGATGTACTCACGTTTCTGGAACATGTTCCTCTACGACCTCGGTTATGTATGCGAGCAGGAGCCATTCAAGAAGCTCGTAAACCAGGGTATGATTCAGGGTCGCTCAAACTTTGTATATCGTATCGTTGGCACAAATAAGTTCGTATCACTCGGTCTTAAGGGCGAGTACGACACTCAAGAGATTCACGTTGACGTAAATATCGTTAAGAACGATATCCTCGACCTTGATGCCTTCCGCAAGTGGCGTCCAGAGTTTGCCGATGCAGAGTTTGTGCTGGAGGATGGCAAGTATATCTGCGGCTGGGCTATCGAGAAGATGTCTAAGTCGATGTTTAATGTTGTTAACCCCGACTATATCGTGGAGGCCTACGGTGCTGACACTCTGCGCATGTACGAGATGTTCCTCGGCCCATTGGAGCAGTCTAAGCCATGGGATACCAATGGTATCGACGGTGTTCATAAGTTCTTGCGTAGGTTCTGGGCTAAGTTCTACTCTCGTGAGGGCGCACTTTTGGTTAACGATGATAAGGCTACCGCTGCCGAGCTTAAGACACTACATAAGACCATTAAGAAGGTTGGCGAGGATATCGAGAACTTCTCGTTCAACACCTCTGTTGCAGCCTTCATGATCTGTCTCAACGAGCTTGGCGACTGCTCTAAGCGTGAGATTTTGGAGCCACTCACAGCCCTTATCGCACCTTTCGCACCACATATTGCTGAGGAGCTTTGGCACGAGGCTTTGGGCAAGACAACTACGGTTTGCGATGCAGAGTTCCCTAAGTTCAACCCCGAGTACCTTGTTGAGAACTCATTCGAGTACCCTGTGATGATCAATGGCAAGCTCCGCTTCAAGCAGGAGTATGCTCTCGACATGGCTCAGGAGGATATCCAGAAGCATATCGTCGAGACCGAGGGCGCACTCAAGTGGCTCGAGGGCAAGCAGCCTAAGAAGATTATCGTTGTCAAGGGCAAGATTATCAACATCGTGATGTAATGCGACAGTTTCTCTCGATGTCGGTCTTTGCCGGCCTGCTTATCGGTGTTGCCGGCCTTGTCTACCTTCGTGTGGGCGGGCTGGCAGGCGCTATCCTCTTTGCCTTTGGACTGCTGTCGGTTGTTATGTGTCGCGCGCAGCTCTTTACGGGCAAGGCGGGCTATCTGCCATACGGTGAGTCGTGGAGATTGGTACCTATGCTGCTGGGAAATGCCGTAGGATGTATGATGGCCGCAGTTATCGCAATGTATGTTGCTAACGATGCTGTTACCACGCACCTCGATGCGATACTCTCGGCACGCCTAAGTGCCTCATGGCACGCCATTGCGGTGACCTCCATCGGCACAGGACTCATCATGACCCTCTCGGTCTATGGCGCACGTAAGGGCCACTACCTGCCACTGCTGTTTGGCGTTCCTGTCTTTATCATGTGTGGCTTGCCCCACTGCGTTGCCGATGCCTTCTACTACTCGTTGGCACTTGTTCTGGGCAGGTTTGATGCGATGATGCTCTGGGCATGGCTGTGGGCTATCGTAGGCAACTACGTCGGCTGCAACCTCCCCCGCTGGTTTATGCGCAAGGAGTTCGAGGAGTAAGCTATTGTTGACCTACATATATTATATATACAATCCCTCCAAACCTCCCTTTGATAAGGGAGGCTTGTGGCAGGGCGTTGCCCTGCACACCTAAAGGTGTCGTTTAATATTGAAGTAACAACTGTTTAGTTATGAAAAGAGTTTTGTTTGCGATTATCACTCTATTGAGCTTTACGTCATGCTCATACATGCAATTTGTATCCTATAGTTCTGACAATGTAACATTGAAAGAGAGTGGAGAATATCTGTACCAAGATGAAAATATTGCTATTGAGTATCTGTTAAATGGCGATGATGGCGTTTTCTATTTTGCTGTTACTAACATCTCAGACAATGATATTTATATAGATCTAAACAAATCGGTTTTTGTCTATAACGACCAAGTGTTTGACTATGGCGGTATAAGTATAACTGAGATAGATGTAGCAAAATTGACTAACAAATTTACCTTAATAGGACGATACTCTGCCTATAGCGCTGCAACATCTGTAATAAACGGTACAATACAAACTCAAACCACACCTGATAAGGTACTCATACCAAGTCAGTGTTATAGATATTTTAAGGGTTTCAAAATTAATAATGGCGAAATAAAGATAGATGGACTCAATCGTGTTCCTAAGAGCAATGACGGAGAAGTAGCAACTGTAACATTTGACATGCAGACATCCCCAATACGCTTTACTAATAGACTTACCTTGATTATTAATAATGTGGAACAGGCTATTGAGAATACTCATTATGTTCATTCGATTGAGAATGTCGAAATCAACGATAGATACATAAATATTTTGAATATCGGTAATAATGAAACCATAACAGTATATGAGTACTATAAGTGCTGTGACGATTATCAAGATATAATCAGAAACGAGCTATATATGTAATACGGCCATTAATAGATATGGGGGTGACTAAAAAGTATTTTAGCCATCCCCAATTTGTTGTTAGGAGGTTGAATAAAAAGATGTAGTTTTAGGCCTGCGAAGCCCGAAAAAGCGGAGTTTACTAAGCGTAAATGAGCATTTTGAGGGCGAGTATAACGACAAAATACACTTTTTATTCAGCCTCGTTTTTTTTGCGACGTTGTTATGAGTTTAGGGAGCTTAGGGAATTTATGGAATTTAAGGATGGTTGCTTGGCACAATCGTCAAACACCTTAAACTCTCTAAACTCCTTAAATTCACTTATTTATTGGACGGATTATATAGCCATACTCATACCTATCAGCGGTTAGGCGGTAGGGGTCGTGGGGCTTAGCTCCCCATGAGGTGTCGCCACCCAAGCCTCGCTGGGCAAGGTCGACATGGAGGATAACCTCACGACGTGGCTCGACATCGGAGTAGTGCATCTGCTTCTTTGTGCCAAGACCTGGGTCGAGATCCTCCGAGCGATAAGGCATGGCACTCACGCTAAGTGGCTGAAGACCCTCAACACGAATGCCGATACCCTCATCATTGGTAAGCTCCAACCAACGCACATCTGTCTTATTGCCCGACTCCTGAGGACGCACATATGTGAATAGCTGCTCATCGGTAGACTGCTCATAGAGACCCAAGAACGATGACTCGCACCTATCGGCGTAGTTCTCCCAAGGACCACGACCGTAGAACTTAAAGTTCTTATAATCAGCCGCAAACGACATGCGCATACCGAAGCCTGGAAGCTCAGGGACATACTCGCCATCACGCTGCCACTCCACCTCGACACGTAGTGCGCCATCCGAGGTAAAGGTATAGGTTGTCACATATTTCGATGGTGCATCAACCAAGTAGCTCTCCGAGCGCACAACCAATCTATCCTCATACTCCTCGACAGTACCACCTACGGCCTTACGACGATTGGTGCGCCACACGTTGGCTGTACGTTGCAGACCCTCGCCCCAATCATTATCGGTCATTGCTCGCCAGAACCATGGCTCAGGAAGCTCCTTCATAAGATTACGACCATCCGACACATAAGCTGCCAAGCGGCCTGTGCGTGTGCTAAACTGCACAGCCGTAACACCATTATGCGCCACAATCCAGCCCTCGCCACGCTCAATCTCGATCTTACCCTCAGGCAATGCAGTAGGGAATGTATATGGCTGTAGCACAAACTGCTCCTCTGCAGCGATATGTCCCTCGTTGAGAAGCTCTGGCTTCTCGTTGCAGACAGCATAGACGGTAAGCGTCCACTCGCCATCCGTATCATCTACAGTATATTTAACAGGTATCTCCACACTCTTACCCGCAGGGCAGCGAGGACACTCCACGCCCTCGACAGTAGCCCTATTCTCGCCATTACGCTCCACATAGTAGCAGATGTTAAACGCCGAGAGGTCGGTATCGTGGGTATTGTTGTATATGCGAAGCCTATTGTTGCCAACAAGCTCGAACTCCAAATCCTGGTACACCTTACGCACCTCGTTAAGGCCGGGGTGTGGCGTGCGGTCAGGCAGCACAAGACCGTTGCAGCAGAAGTTCTCATCGTGGGTATACATCCACGCCCCGAAGTCACCACCATAGCCCCAATAGTGACGGCCATCACGTCCTACGGCATCGATACCCTGGTCTACCCAATCCCAGATAAAGCCTCCCTGCATATGGGGGTGACCCTCCATGATGTCGAAAAACTCTCGGAAGTTACCCGTAGAGTTACCCATAGCATGGGCATACTCACACATTATATATGGCTTTGTTGGGTTCTCACGTTCAGCCCATTGGCGCAACTCAAGCATCGATGGGTACATAGGGCAAGTGATATCGGTGTTAGCACCGCCATAGGCCTGCTCAAACTGCACAAAGCGGCTACGGTCACGCTCCTTAATCCACTTATAGGCCTCCGAGTATACCTCGCCATCGCTACTCTCATTACCCATCGACCAGATGATTACCGAGGGGTGGTTCTTGTCTCGCTCCACCATCGAACGTATGCGGTCGTGGTGCGCACCCTTCCACTCCTCACGATGCGATGGGTGGAACTTAGGGTATGACTCCTGATAGCCTGTACCACAGCCATGGGCCTCGATATTTGCCTCGTCGACAAGCAAAATACCATACTCGTCGCAGAGGTCGTACCATAGGGTGGGCTGTGGGTAGTGACTTGTGCGCACAGCATTGATGTTATACTGTTTCATAAGGGTTATATCCTTGAGCATAAGCTCACGATTGATGACATGTCCCGTAGCGGGATTATGCTCGTGGATGTTCACACCATTAATCATCAGTCGTCGGCCGTTGAGCAGCAGCTGAGCATCACGAATCTCTACCTTACGGAAACCTGTACGGCATGATGTGGCCTCAACAACATTGCCCTCAGCATCCTTGAGCGTAACCACCGAGGTGTAGAGGTATGGATGCTCATGGCTCCATGTGTTTACCTTTGGGAGCTTGAAGCTAAACATCAGCTCACTGCTATCGCTAAGCTCAACACTCTGCTTTAGGCTCTTTACCGTTCGGCCTGAGGCATCGGCCAAGAGTAGCTCTACTACACCCTTAAAGGGCTTATTATCAGTATTATCAAGCTGTATGGTAGCACTATACTCGCCTGTTTTATATCTCTTATCAAGGTCAGCAATGACAAACATATCGGCAATGCGGGTCTTAGCCACCGAGTAGAGCTTCACTGCCCTATCGAAGCCCGAAAGTCGCCAGAAGTCCTGATCCTCAAGGTACGAGCCATCAGCCCAGCGGTAACCCTCGATAGCCAAGAGGTTCTTGCCACTATGCACATAGGGCGTGATGTCGAACTCTACGGCGGTCTTAGTACCCTCCGAGTAGCCCACCTGCTGGCCATTTACCCACACATACATAGCCGCCAAGCCCGACTCAAAGTGTAGTATAATATTTCGGCCATCCCACTGCGAGGGGAGCGTAAACTCATGGCGGTAGCATCCCGTAGGGTTATCATCGTGGGGGATGTATGGAGGGTTGAGCGGGAAGGGGTATGTCACATTGGTATAGATAGGAACACCATAGCCCTCAACCTCCCAATTGCCTGGCACAGAGATTGTTCCCCATGCCGAATCATCGTAATCCGTAAGCCAGAAGTCGGCAGGACGCTCCGCTGGGGTCTTTGTCCAATGAAACTTCCACTCGCCACTGATATCCTTCACATAGTCCGACTCGCCACGCTCAAGGGCCTCGGCCGTAGAGCCATAAGGGAGTAATGTAGCACGTGCAGGGAGTTTATTTATTGCAAATACCTCAGGCTGCTCCCAATAGGGCGTAGTCTCCTGAGCATTGATAGCACAGAGGCTAAGTAGCGCAACAAGTAGGACAAACAACTTTCTCATATCTATTTCAGTATTAGGTCATCAACTTTAATCTTGGGCACATAGTGAACACCCTCTTCACGATAGTAGGTCAGCGAGTCGCCCTCCGAGCAGCTACGCAGCTCTATGCGCTCGTTGGGGCGGCCTATTGCCAAGACTAATAACGGCTCATACTTTAAGCCGAGTTTCTGCTTAATCTCTGCATGGTCAAAAGCACCAATGCATATACCTCCCAAGCCTAACTCCGTAGCACGCAGCAACATAGACTGCGCCACGATACCGAGGTCAACACTTACGTAGTGGCTATCGGGAACTGTGGAGCAGATAACCACGAAGGCACGAGGCTCGGTACCTGCAAAGGGGAGGTGCAACTCAGGAAGCGCACCTCCAAGATGAATGTGCGGAAGTACTAAGTCGGCCTCAGCGTCAAGCACCGGGCGGAAGCGTAACACCTGCTGGTTGCGTGCCGAGGGGCATAGCGTTGCCACCTCGATAATTGAGCGTAGCTGATCCTCACGCACCTTGAATGATGTGTCGTAGCCTCGGTAGCTACGAGAGGCACGAAGGAGCTTTTGCAGTGTTGCCACACGACGCTTTGTGGGAGGCTGGTTGCGGTAGTCCTCCATGCGTTTCTCAAGATAGTTATCTGCCATAGCGATGTACATTTTCTACAAATGTACGAAAATTTGTTGAGCTAAGCAATTTTTTTCATACCTTTGCAGCCGCATATGCGCTCTATCGCTGCCACGCAAGTGGGAGAGGAAAGTCCGAGCAACATAGGGCACCGCGCAAGTTAACGGCTTGATACCCACTACCTCGTGTAGTGCAAGTATAGTAACGTAGAAGAAAATAACCGCCCGTTAGGGTAAGGGTGAGAAGGTGGGGTAAGAGCCCACCGCGAGGAGTAGTGATACACTCGGCAGTGCGTCTCGTGGGTTGCAAGACCATGTATACCGGCAATTAAGGGCTGCCCGCTCGATGCCGGGGGGTAGGTTGCTAGAGGCGGCAAGTGATTGCCGCAGTAGATAAATGATAGAGGCTCAGCAATGGGTACAGAACTCGGCTTATAGCATATGCAAAGCTATGGAGGTGGCTAAAAGTTAATTAGCCACCTCCGTTTTGTTATCAGGTTGAATAAAAAGA
>JAZNQJ010000227.1:0-10328 GCA_045590115.1 Alistipes sp.
AGCCTGGTTACTACACATTCTTCTTCACTGATAACGACGGCATCCTCGATATGGAGGTTAAGAAGCTCGCACAGAAGCCTTCACAGCTCGACCCAGCAGCTGCTACTAACCTTTGGAAGGGTGGCTACACAACAACCTATTGGTTTGCTAACAGTTCTTGGGCTCAGATTGCTGATCCAGAGGTAGAGTTCGACGGTGCTAACTTCAAGCTCACCATCCCACAGGAGATTGGTGGTGCTCAGTGGACTGGTCAGGTAGCAATCACTACCGACATTAACACTGAGGAGGGTAAGAAGTATGACTTCCAGGTTAAGCTCTACTCTGAGACTGACCAGAAGGCTGACGCCATCACCATCAAGCTATGTAACGGCTTGGAGGGTGCTGGTGATGATCCATTCTACTTCGATCCTAAGGTGGGCGTAACCTCATTTGAGGAGTTTACCTACTTGCAGTGGGGATTTGCAGGTAAGAATTGTACTCCTGTGAAGCTTGTTCTCGACTTCGGTGGCTGCGTAGCTGGTAGCGTAGTAGAGGTTCGCGACATTGTTCTTCAGGAGCATGTAGAGTAATCCTCTAACCATTTGGGCAGGTGGGGCTAACCCCCTACTTGCCCTTATTTTATAATCTAAGGTACAAAAAGCGAGTATGATACGTTATTTTTTGAGTTTGGTGGCTGCAACACTTCTATTTGTTGCGTGTAATGATAAGCTCGGTAATGAGCCTAAACCAACGGGAGAATTGAAGCTCAGCGTTGAGGTTCTGAATGTCGGCTATGAGAAGCAGACACAGAACATCACTGTTGAGGCTGATGGCCAGTGGGGTGCTTATCCACAGGTTGATTGGGTCAAGACCCAGCCAAGTGGCGGTGTGTCGGGCGCAACAACCGTAAAACTCTCGATAGAGGAGAATAAGACGGGCGATGTGCGTGAGGGTGCTGTTGAGTTTCGCCGTAGCGGTACTACACATACTCTTACCATCAAGCAGAACTATGACGTTGAGGCTGTGACGATTGCCGACGCTAATTTCCTTGCTGCACTTGTTGAGAGGTACGATACGGATGGCGATGGTATACTATCGACAAAGGAGGCATCGGGGATACGTAAGATTGAGTGTTCGGGCAAGGATATTGCAAATATGAGCGAGCTTGCGACCTACTTTACTGAGATTACATATCTCGATTGCTCGGATAACTCTCTTACCGAGTTGGATGTAACGTCGCTTACCAAGTTGGAGTATCTCGACTGCTCTGGAAACGATATTAAGGAGCTTGATATCCAGCGTCTTCAGAGGCTCACAACACTCGATTGCACCGATAATGACAACCTTACGAAGATCTACGTATGGTTTAACTTCACAGCTCCGGAGGGTTTCTCAAAGCCTGAGGGTGCAGAGTATCTCGAGCCAGCAATAGCAGCTCCTGAGGGCTACGAGCTTGTATGGCACGATGAGTTCGATACTGCGGGCGTTACCTCACCATCGACAGATAATTGGTGGTACGAGACCGGCGACGGTGGCTGGGGCAACAACGAGCTTCAGGACTATGTATCGGGAGGTAAGTATAACGGAAAGCGCATCGCCGAGGTGTCGGATGGCACGCTTAAGATTACAGCACAGAAGATTGATGGCAAGGTGCGCTCAGTGCGTATGAATACCGTTCAGGGCTGGACATATGGCTACTTCGAAGGTCGCCTCAAGCTCTGTAAGGGTAAGGGTACATGGCCAGCATTCTGGATGATGCCTAAGAACTTTAGAGCATGGCCCGATGATGGCGAGATTGATATCATGGAGCATGTTGGCTACCACGAGAACTACGTATCATCATCTATCCACTGCAAAGCATACTACCACTCTATAGGCACGCAGAAGACCAATGAGATACATATCCCAACAGCTACGTCAGAGTTCCATACCTATGCTGTGGAGTGGACTCCAGAATACCTAAAGTTCTACTTCGACGGTAAGCTCCACTTTACATTTAACAACGACGGCAAGGGCGATAAGAACACTTGGCCATTCAACGCACCATTCTACCTCAAGCTCAACTTGGCGTGGGGAGGCAACTGGGGTGGCGCTATGGGAGTTGATGAGTCGTGTCTGCCTACAACCTACGAGATCGATTATGTGCGTGTGTTCCAGAAGATAGAGTAACGTAAAACATAAAATATAAGATTATGAGAATTAAACACTTGCTTATTTTAGGCGCTTTGTTTGCAGTAGGTTGTGCTGCATCGGCCGACAATGAGATTGACCGTAAGGTCGATGAGCTGCTTAAGAAGATGACCCTCGAGGAGAAGATTGGTCAGATGAACCAGGTGTCGGCAGGCTATCAGGCTATCGATGCAATCTCAAATGGTCAGGTGGGTTCGATACTGAATGTTGTTGACCCTGAGGAGATTAACGCTGTGCAGCGTGCTGCTGTGGAGAAGTCTCGTTTGGGTATTCCACTACTCGTTAGTCGTGATGTCATCCATGGCTTCCGCACAATCTTCCCTATACCTATAGGCTTGGCATCTACGTTTAACCCTGAGCTTGTAGAGCAGGGCGCACGTGTGGCTGCTGTGGAGGCTACAGCCTCGGGTGTACGTTGGACATTCTCGCCTATGCTCGACATTGCACGTGACCCACGCTGGGGACGTTGTGCCGAGGGTTCGGGCGAGGACCCATATCTCGATGCTCAGATGGGCGTAGCTATGGTTAAGGGCTATCAGGGTGATAACTATGCCGACCCTACATCTATGGCTGCATGTATCAAGCACTTTGTAGGCTACGGTGCTGCTGAGGGTGGTCGTGACTATAACACTACGATGATCTCGGAGCGTGCTTTGCGCAACACCTACTTCCCAGCATTCAAGGCGTGTGTCGATGCTGGAGCTTTGACCCTTATGACCTCGTTCAACGATGTTGACGGCCTTCCATCAACAGGTAACGATTGGTTGTTGCGTGACATATTGCGCAAGGAGTGGGGCTTCGATGGTATGGTTGTAACCGATTGGAACTCATCGGGCGAGATGATAGCTCATGGCTTTGCTGAGGACCTTAAGGACGCTACTAAGATCTCTATCAACGCTGGTGTAGATATGGATATGATGTCGTATGGCTTTATCCAGCATGCAAAGACGTTGGTTGAGGAGGGTAAGCTCTCGGAGAAGATTATCGATGATGCTGTGCGCAATATCCTACGCCTAAAGTTCCGCCTCGGCTTGTTCGAGAATCCATATGTTGATGAGTCATTGGCACGTAAGGTGGCATATGCTCCCGAGCATCTCGCTGCAGCTAAGCAGACAGCCATTGAGTCAGCTATCCTTATTCAGAATAATGGTGGCGTGCTTCCATTGAAGGATGCTAAGACAATCCTCGTTACAGGCCCTATGGCCGATGCTCCATATGAGCAGCTCGGTACATGGGCATTTGATGGCGAGGAGCAGCATACTGTAACCCCTCTTGCTGCACTTCGCAAGCAGTATAACGTAATCTATGAGCCAGGCCTTAAGTATAGTCGTGATAAGAGCGTAAGTGGTATCCCAGCAGCTAAGCGTGCTGCGGCAGGTGCTGATGCAGTAGTAGTCTTTGTTGGCGAGGAGGCTATCCTCTCTGGCGAGGCACACTCACTCTCAAACATCAACCTCCAGGGTGCGCAGAGCGAGCTTATCGCAGCGATGCGCTCTACAGGCAAGCCTGTGGTTGTTGTTGTCATCGCTGGTCGTCCTTTGACCATCGAGCGTGATGCTAAGAACTGCGACGCTATCCTCTACTCATTCCATCCAGGTACTATGGGCGGCGAGGCTCTTGCAGACCTTATCTCGGGTCGTGCAGTGCCATCGGGCAAGCTCCCTATGACCTTCTTGCGTGATGCAGGTCAGGCACCTTTCTACTACAACCATCCTATGACCGGCCGTCCTAATAATGGCTCTGAGACCCTTCTTAACGATATCCCGATGAAGGCGGGTCAGACATCGCTCGGTTGTACATCGTACTACCTCGACACAGGCTATGGCCCATGGCTCCCATTTGGCTACGGTCTGTCGTATACCACGTTTGAGTACTCAAATGTTAAGATTGATAAGGGTGAGTATCGTGAGGGTGACACTATCATCGTTGAGTACGACCTTAAGAATACCGGCAACTACGATGCTACAGAGGTTTCACAGCTCTACGTGCGTGACCTTGTAGGCTCTGTGGTACGCCCTGTTAAGGAGCTTAAGGGCTTCGAGCGTGTTGAGCTTAAGGCTGGCGAGACTAAGCACTGCCGCTATGAGCTTAAGGTTTCGGATCTCGCTTATTGGAATCGTGATATGAAGTATGTCGTTGAGCCTGGTAAGTTCCAGCTGTGGGTTGCAGGTGATTCGGCATCTGGGGAGCCTCTTGACTTTATTGTCAAATAATTTGAATTTATTGTGATAAGGGGTCGATTGCGTCCCCTAACAAAAAATGCCACCAATGGGACGTACGCTAAGTACTACCCATCGGTGGCTTTTTTGCCGAGTGTAGCACTCGGCACCCTTCTGACAACAAATTTATTTTGTGTGAATTTAGGGAATTTAGTGATTATTCCTTAGTCTCCCTAAACTCTCTAATCTCCCTAAACTCCCTAATCTCTCTCTATCCTCTCTCTGTCCCCTCTGCCACTACTTGCCGATTGTCTTTATTCGATCCTCAAACTTCTCGCGGTCGCCAAGTGCATTGTTCTTAGTGCGGGCGCGGTAGTTATATATCGTGTTAACCGAGTAGCGCAATAGGGCGGCAATGCGTGATGAGTCGCAGATACCCAAGCGGATAAGTGCAAAGATACGAAGCTCGGTATTTAGCCTCTCGCCACGCTTAAGCTCTATCTGAGCGTCGGGCTTGAGTAGTGAGTTGAACTCCTCGACAAAGTTGGGGTAGAGGTTAAGGAAGGCGTTGTCGAACATGTCGTAGAAGTTCTGAAGCTCCTCATCTATGATGCTTGCTGAGGATAGCTCACGCTCCAGCTCGGCACTCTTACCCTGCGAGAGCTTTCGGCGCACGTTACGCTGGTAGGTGGATAGCTTCTCGATATAGTCGGAACACATCGATAGGAATAGGGCGATATACTCCTCCTTGACTGCATTTGCCTCACGCAAATCGCCATTTATAGCCTCAAGCTTGTCGTTTAGCGTCTTAAGCTCGTTGTTGCTACCGGCAATATGCTCGTTCATCTCGCCAATCTTACGGGCATTCTTTCTGAGTCTTACCACGAGAGTTGCCATATAGAAGCATATGCCCAGCAGTGCTATGGCGAGTATCGAGATGATTATTGCCAGGTGGCGTGAATACTCCTCCTGGCGTTTTAGCTCCTCGCTTTGCGCCTTTTGCTTCTCCTGATATGCCTTCTCGATATTAGGCATAATGCCCGAAATCTGCCATGGGCGTAGCTTGGCGTTGTAGAAGAGTGCGTCGTTGAGCGATATTGTCACATAGCGGAATGCACGCTCTATGTCGTTGCGCTCGAGAAGCACCTGTGCAAGGCTACATAGCGAGGCGTTATCCTTCGTTGCGGTACGTATATCGGTGATTGCCGAGCGGGCAAACCACTCGATCATCTCATCTCTACGCTCCAATGCCTCGCATATGCGTGCCTGGTCGTAGGCATACATCGCAAACTCGTGTACGTCGGCCGAGAGAGTACCTAAGACTATGCGGTTGAGAGAATCAGCCTTATGCCACTCGCCACTCTCGCTGAAGTTACGTATGGTAATAGTCCGATGGAGCAGGTCGGTTGAAGGGGTAGCGTCAAGGATGCGATTACGGTAGTATGCCTTCTTCTGCCCTGAGCGGTTGCGTGCGTCTACATCAGAGGTGTAGTGCCAGAAGTCAGAGTGGAATCTCTGCTGCACGTTGTAGTACTCCACGAGTTGCTTACCATCGAGTCTGAGCGTATCTATGTCGTTCTCCAACACGTCGCTGGCCTCGAAGTACATTCCCGAAATGGTGTAGAGCATAGCCCTGTCGATGAATACATCTGCCATAAGGTTGTGGCTGCTCATGGCCGCAGCCAGGCGGTAGCGCTCATCGAGCATCGCCATAGCCTTGTCAAATTGAAAGGCGAAGTACTCGTTGTAGAGCCTATCACAGATGTTGTATCGCTGGTTGAGGCTAAGGTTGCTCTCGAGGAGCATATCTTCGACACCCTTGACATGCAGACTATGTGCGTCTACAAAATTCTGCGATGAGTCGAGCGTGCGGTCGAGATCGGCAAGGATGTCTCTCTGTGCCGACGCAGTAGTCACTATGCCAAAAGTGAGCAATAGTGAAAGTATGATGTGCTTTGTGTTATTCATAATAGACAAAGGTAATATTTTTTTTGAAAACTGACAATATGCTCCACTTTTATGTATGTGTATATCTCTTGTTATCAGGTGTTTAGTGAATGAAATCCCTATATTTTTGCCTTGATAATGCCAATATATTATATATATGCCAAAAATTATGTAACTTTGTAAGTAAGAAAAACTCGTAACACTATGACACACTTTAAACTATCCACACTGCTTATTGCGCTCTGCACTTTTGCGTGTAGCTGTGCAGCATCTAACGAAGTTATAGATGATACTCCAAAAGGGGATGCGACATCCATTGAGCTTAGTCTGATTGAGGTTACCGGTAGCTCTGTAACGGTAGATGTTCAGCTCCTAAATGCCGATGTGGCATACTGCCTACTACTCGATGATACAGCACCTACTCCTCAGCTATCGCAGCTGATGAAGGGCGAGAAACTTACCCAGAGCGGTGAGATTACCTATGACGGCCTTGAGTCGGGATACTCGTATAAGGTCTATGGCGTTGCAGGTAAGAATGGTGTTTACACCGGCGTAAAGTCGCTGGATGTAAAGGCTTCAGGCGAGATAGATTACAACTTCCCTGAGGGTGGTGTTCAGGCCTTTACGACCACAGCATCTAAGTCGATGTTGTTCAAGGATATCAATATTGCAGATGTAAGTGGCGTAGGTGATGATGTGTTAACCCTTACCATAGACACCAGCACACGCTACCAGGCAATGGAGGGCTTTGGCCCCGCTATCACAGGCTCGGCAGCATACAACCTCTCGAAGATGAAGCCTGCAGATCGCGAGAAGATTCTCAAGGCGGCATTTGACCCTAATGAGGGACTCGGCTACAACTATATCCGCATATCTATCGGTTGCTCAGACTTCTCGCTTTCAGAGTTTACATGGTGCGATAAGGAGGGTCTTGAGTTCTTCGGCGTACACAATGAGGATGAGACCTACCTCTTCCCAATCCTACGTGAGATATTGGCTATCAACCCCTCGGTTAAGATTATTGCTGCCCCCTGGACAGCACCGCGATGGATGAAGATCGACCGCTACAACAACTCTCCATACAACAAGTGGGCAGGCGGTAGGCTTAACCCCGACTACTACGACGAGTATGCCGAGTATCTTGTGATGTGGGTTGAGGAGATGGAGGCCAATGGTTTCAAAATCGAGTCTATCACGCCGCAGAATGAGCCTCTGCACGATGGTAACTCGGCATCGACATATATGTCGTGGGAGCAGCAGCGCAACTTTATCAAGAACCATCTCGGCCCAGCATTCGAGGCTGCGGGTCTGGCAACAAAGATTTGGATTTATGACCACAACTTCGACGTTACCGACTTTGTGACAAACATCTATGCCGATAAGGAGGCATCAAAGTATGTCGAGGGTTCAGCATGGCATGCCTATGGCGGTAGCTCATCGGCACTCGCAAAAATCTTCAAGGCCGACCCTACGAAGAGCATCTACTTTACGGAGCAGAGCATCGGCACATGGTGTCCTAACTTTGGCGATAACCTATTGTGGCATATTCGTGAGGTGTGCCTTGGCACTATCAACAACTCATGTCGTGCTGTTGTACTTTGGAACTTTATGCTCGACGCTGAGCGTGGTCCTAACCGTCCTGGTGGTTGTCAGACCTGCTATGGCTTTGTCGATTGCGATGCATCGTATGCCTTTAACACACTTACCTACCGCAGCCATTGGTACGCTATCGGCCATATGTCTAAGGTTGTGCAGCGTGGTGCTTACCGCATCAACTCCTCAGGCTCGGGCGTGACCCTATCGGCATTTGAGAACCCCGATGGCACGCTATCGGCCGTTGTGCTTAACGATAAGGATGAGGATAAGCAGGTGGTTGTCAAGAGTCCTAAGGGCGACTTTACGCTTACGCTTGCTGGTCGCTCAGTTACATCTATCATCTGGTAATAAGCCTTAGATGCGCAGGCTTACCTACATACTGTTTGGCGTAATCATCTTTGCTATGTCGTGTAGCAAGGAGGGTGGCGAGGTGGCGGATACACCATCTACGCCCTCGGTGCTACGCTCCATCACCTGCGAGGTGGGGAGTTATATCCTCGATGAGCGCACTACAACTGAGATACCTTTTCGTGTGGATGAGCCTCGTGCGTTGTTCAACTACGCCATATCCTCACCTGGCTTTCAGGTACAACTGCGCCTTGAGGAGGATATATCACATCGTCCTGAGGAGTTTACGCTCTTGCGTGTACGTAAAGATGAGGCCGAAGAGGGGTTGTACTATGCCATGATCTCGGACTCTGGCTCTGGTAGGATGTATAGCTGCATGGTGCATATCGTAATTAAGCTGGAGTCGGGCGAGCTGGTACGCTCAAATCCGGTGCGTGTGGCTTCATCGAACTACATAAGTGGCATTACGGCAGTCCGCATACCAAAGAGTAGTAACCCTGCGCTAAAGTCCGACATAGAGTTTGAGTACGATGCGCCTAACCGCACCTTTAATGCCCATATTGAGGACTATGTTGCTGATAGAGTATTTATCCTTGAGTTTGAGGCAGATGGCATTGATAGTATCGAGCTAAATGGCTCAAAAATTGATAGTGCAGGCACCCCCGTAGACCTTAGTCACGATGCCGAGGTTGTGGCCTACATCGGAGATATGAAGGTGGCCTATAAGCTTCATCTTAGTTGCTTTACGGGGCTTCCCGTACTGCGTATCGAGACCCCAAATCGCCAGAGTGTATGGTCTAAGGAGCAGTGGGTTGAAGGCTCTAAGCTGTGGCTCGACGGCATGGCACGCTTCGAGAATATCGAGGGTGTAGAGATGGCAATACGTGGTCGTGGTAACTCTACATGGGACTATGAGAAGAAACCATATGCCATAAAGTTTACCGAGAAGCAGAAGGTGATGGGCATGCCCAAGCATAAGAGGTGGGTATTGCTGGCTAACTACATGGATCGCACGTTGCTACGTAATCGTGTAGCCTACTACCTTGCCGAGCAGACATCGCTGGCGTGGACACCACATTGCGAGTTTGTGGAGCTGATACTCAACGGAGTACACCTCGGGCAGTATCTACTCTGCGAGCAGGTACGTGTCGATAACGACCGCATAGCAATTACCGAGATGACACCACAGGATAACTCGGGCGATGCTATCACAGGAGGATATCTCTTGGAGCTTGACTTCCATTTCGATAATCAGTGGCAGTGGCACACGCAGCGTAATGTCCCCTTTGCCGTAAAGTTTCCCGATGAGGAGGATCTCACTCAGCAACAGTTCGATTGGATTATGAACTATATCGGTGAGGTGGAGCGAACACTCTATGGTAGCGACTATAAGGATGAGACAAAAGGCTACCGTAAGTATATTGATGCTCAGTCGTTTGTTGACTATTGGCTGATATACGAGATATGTGTCAACCATGAACTTGCCAACCCTGGTAGTGTATTCCTTACCAAGGATCGTGGTGGAAAGCTTGTTGCAGGCCCGGTGTGGGATTTCGACTGGGGCACGTTCTCATATAATGCCTCGCCTGCGGCGCAACATGGGCTGTTTATGCAGTGGGCATGGTGGTATGGTCGATTGTTTGATGACCCCTATTTCGAGGCCCTCGCCTCGGAGCGCTGGGCGGTGCTGAAGCCTAAGTTCGAGAGTGTGTTCAGCTTTATAGAGCGTGAGCGAGAGTATATATCACGCTCGTGGGATACGAACTTTAAGATGTGGAGCATAGGAACAAATATCAATGGCGATGAGTGGCTGACAAAAGATGAGGCCATTGACCGTATGGTAGAGATTGTGCGTGAGCGTATTGATATTATAGACCGGGCGCTATAAGGTAAGGAGGCTGAATAAAAAGTGTATTTTGTCGTTCTTTGCCGTGATAAGTCATTATCTACGTCCGCTAACGAATTATCAATAGCAATGAGCAGTACGTTTTAGTACAGCCCATCGCTATGAAATTCGCCGAGCGTTGTATCTAATGCCTTCTGATGGCAAAATATGCTCGCCCTCAAAATGCTCATTTACGCTTAGTAAACTCCGCTTTTTCGGGCTTC
>JAZNQJ010000228.1:0-12838 GCA_045590115.1 Alistipes sp.
CGACTTAAGGTTGTGGATATATGGTCCCTCGGCATGGATAATCTCGCCAAACAGACCCTTCTGTGCCATGTTGAGTGTGGTAAGCTCAAAGTGGTCGTAGCAGCAGTTCTCAAGAATCGTGCAGTGTACACGATTGCGCTCGGCTGCATCTACGAGCCTCCAGCACTCGGCTACGGTATTGGCACTTGGCACCTCGATTGCTACATGCTTACCATGATTCATGGCATACTCCGCAACGTCGACATGAAGTTGCCATGGGGTAGCGATGTAGACAAGGTCGATATCCTCCCTTTGACATGGTGCCTTATATCCCTCATCGCCCGAGTATATCGTTGCGTGGGGCATGCCCGCATTTGTGAGGTATTGCTGACAGCGCTCCGCACGCTCGGCCCTCTTGTCGCAGAGAGCCTTGATAGCTACGCCCTCGATATGTGTGAAACGCTCCACAGCACCAGGTCCACGCATGCCAAGACCTACGAAGCCTACACGTACGGTGTCGAGTTTGTCGCTACGAAACTCAATCATAGAACTCTGCTCGGGGCTACGCTGAGGCTCATCGAGGATTATCACTCCATCCTCAATGGTGTAAGCTACACTCGCCTTGTAGAGGTCTTGCTGCTTGCCGCAGCCCATTGCTAAGAGCGTAATGGCCATAATGCCCAATGCTCGCTTGAGCAGACGGGGTATGCTGATGTGTTTTGTTTTCATATGATAGGCTGGTTGTTTAATGCTAAAACTTGGGTCATATTTAACAGAAGTAGAAAAATTTATTGACTTTTTTGAATTTCCGAGCAAAAGTTAGTCTGTTTATATGAGCAGAACTATCGTGGGCTAAAACGAATGACTGTGCCTAACGATAGGTAGCATATCAGTCGCTCACGAATATTGTCTCCTCTAAGTCTCAGAGCCTCCTCGTAGAGGGCAATCTGCCCGCTATACTTACCAGCATGGAACTTGTGTCCCTCATCGGTGAGGTGTGCCTCATTGCCCTGATATGTCTTGTAGTCAACAAGCACATCGCCATCATTGGTGTGGTAGACAAGGTCAATTTCGCCTGTGACTACCTGGCCATCGGCATTGGTGTAGCTGAACGGAAGCTCTCGTTCGGTTGCTGTGGCCTTGCCATATCTCTGCTCCATCCATCTCCAGAAGCTCGTTATCGAAGATTCTAATGCGTCTATATCAACCTCCACGCCATACTCCTTGGCTAATGGCGCAAGGATGCTCCTATCGCCACTCCATAGATACATCGCATGGTGGATAAAGTCGCCGATGGTGCTATCCTTGCCATCGCCAGCCTTTGTCGTAAGCCTATGGGCAAATGTAGCATATTTGGTAGCCTCGTAAGTGCTATCTTCTCCCTCTACCTTGCTTGGCGATACGCACTTGGGCTTATGCACACCACGTGATTCGGGAAGCTTTAAGGCCTTGAATTGGGGTGCTTCATCGAGTCTATTATCGAGGATCTCATCCTGCGCCTCATATGGAAATAGGGTGTGGTTCCACTTGTATCCTCCCCACTCTATGACCTCTGCATCGGATTGTGCATCCATCGCCTCGCATCCGATTGCTGTAAGCCATGCATCAACATCATTCTTGCTGAACGTAGCTAAGATAAGTTGCTCCTTTGGACGTGTCATGCCCACGTACATCAGGTGCTTAGCCTCGTTAATGGTTTCGGTGCAAAGACTCTTATAGTAGTCGTTTTCCATGAATCGGCCGAGGTCGTTGCATACGTTGCTAAGAGCATATGGCACAAAGCGTAGATGTGTCTGATCGATAGTGTTTACTGTCAATACTCCAAAGAGACTCTTTTTGGGGTCGATGGGTGTATTCTCCAGCGCACAAAGTATCACGCATTTCCACTGTAAGCCCTTTGATTTGTGGTATGTGGTGACGGTTACGCCTCGCTCATCGCCAGGGAAACTTATCGGCTTAGACTTTAGCTCTTCGGCAAAGCCAATGAGTGTACAACTAAGTCCAAGGTTGTTGCACCAGCTCTCATATGTAGAGGCTGCGGTCTTTAGCTTAGAGCAGTAGTTGTATGCTGGGGCATTCGGGTCGATGCGCTTTATGAGGTCGCAGAGATTTGTCTCCACGATTATTGTCTCAACAGCTGCGCTGACACTTTGATTGCCTACAACGTGGCGTAGATCGGCTATGCGTCTAAAGATATCGATGTTATCCAGCCAGCCCTTGCTATCGTTAGCCTCTAAGTGCTTTAGCCTGCTTGTGAGTATGGTTGCTGTGTCGTAACCTTGCTCAATACGATTGGCGATAATGGCTTTAGATAGAGTGTTGCTGCTATGCGATGCATACGATACTACGGCGGTGATAAACGATGATATGTCGTTGGTATCGCTTGCTCTGCCATTTGTGTCGTTCTCTCGTATGTTGTAGGCAATACCTAAACGGCCTAACTCCTTAGCTAATGACCTTGCATGGTCGTTGTTCTTATATATAACAGCTATCTCGTTTGGCTTAAATGTGCCATCATCAATGAGCCTCTTAATCTGTTTTGCTAATGCGCCTGGTATGGTATTGGTTCTTGCTGACTGAGAGTCAAAGTGCCAATGCAAAAGCTCTCGCTCTTGGGGTGCTGGGTTGTCTTCGGGGCGATTGGGCATGCCAAGAGTGACAAACTTCTTGTCTAAATGTTTGAATACATACTTGCTGTAGACGTTGTTTACTAAGTCGACGATGGTCTTGTTCGAGCGCCAGCAATCGGGTAGTGTGTCGAGTCTATTTCCATCCTGTTCTTTGCCTACCTCATCTATGACACTTCTAATAAGCTCAATGTTGGTGCCTCGGAAGCCATAGATAGCCTGTTTGATGTCGCCCACCCATACGCTGCGATCAACGAGTTCGGATAGTCGCTTGAATGAATTTACCAATAGTGGCGAGCAGTCTTGGTACTCATCAACAAATACCGCCTTGTAACGGCTTCTGATATCCTCCACTACACTCTGGTTGTGAAGTAGTTCGTTGAACTTTTGGAGTAGGTCGTTGTAGTCTAAGAGGCATCGTTTGCGCTTGAACTCCTCGTACTCCACCCTCCACTTGAGGGCAAGGTTGAATATGGTGTCGATATATAAATTTATCTTGTTTCGTATCTGTACTGAGCGAGGTATCTGCTCGGCAATCTCTAAGGCGAAGGCTGCATCAGCGCTATACTTCTCCTTGATCTCTTTGCTTCGTGCCCTGGCTGTTTTAGCTATCTCGGTGGCTAACTTCAGTAGATGATAGATTGGTAGGTCTTCATCTCCACTATATGCTGTTATCGCAGGGAGTACCTTCTCTATCTCAGTTTTTGTTCCCTCTGCAAGCTTCTCCTCTTTTAATAACTGTTGGGCAGTCTCTTTGAGTCGATACACTACTTTGTTATCAATGTCGCAATGGTCTGAGAAGCCCATAATATCGTTTATAAGCTCCTTGCTCTTGTGGTGTGCCTCTTCGAGCTGCTTGTCGGTTACGCAGAACTCAACGGTCTTTGTGATGAGATTGTTCAGGTCGTTCCTCCAAAAATCGGGGTTGGAAACTTTTTTATTGTTCTCATTTTTGGTGATGTTATACGCTTTCTGAACATAGCTGAATAGTATCAAATCGTTGTCATCAGGTAGCGAGGCCAACGACTGCGATATGTAAAACTTGCTATCCTCTTCGGCCATAATTGCTACATTGGCACTAATGCCGAGCAAGTACCAATATCTCGATACAAGCTGGTGGGCTACCGAGTGGATGGTGCCTATTGCGGCATTATCGATATCGATTGCTGCATCGTAGAGACCGTTGGCATATAGCATCGAGCGTACATCCTCACGAAGTTTGTTTGCTGCATCTTTGGTGTAGGTGGTGAGTATAATTTGATCGGCACGACACTCACCTTTACTTTCGGCAATCATTCTCGAGATCTCCTTCGTGATCTTGTATGTCTTGCCGCTACCAGCTCCTGCGCTATAAAATGTTGTATTCTTCATCCTATTTTAGATTATTATACTCAAGGTTAAAAATGTCGTTTTCATACACCTTTTTAGATGACTTTAGTGGGAATAGACCCATTTCAGACTCGCTTTGGCCATACTCTCCGGTGCCTACCTCGTAGCCCTCTACACGCTCTATCCTTCCCTCGTGGAGTTGTTTCCAGCGCATTCTATAGCTTAGGGCAGCCTCTGTCATAACCGATTTGTCCTTACGCTCAGTTACTCTTAGAGATTCGATATCGAAGAACTCATCGGCAGTAAGTACATTTACCTCAGGCAGCAGTACATATGCTACACGTACGGGCTTATCTTTGCCAAACTCCCTCTTGGCTATGAAGCGATATAGCTCGAGCTGCAAGGCGAGGTTTTGCTCGATATCCCTCTTGCGAGACGTGCTATTGCTGTACTTGAAGTCAAAGATGACATAACCTCCCGATTTGTCGCTAAGAAGCATGTCGGTACGAGCGCTAAGCATTACCCCTTCGCCTGCCTCTGCCCATGCGGAGGCTTTGAATTCGTACTCACAATCTACCACCTCAAGGTTGTTTTGCAGAATGATTTTATGTAGTTTTTTCAGTGCCTTGCGCATATTTAGCTTTAGCTGGCGCAGGCTGATAGCATGCTCGGGCATCTGTAGTAGCAAACCCTTTTCGTGGACACTCTCATCGAAGAGCGTGTTGTAGTTTTCGGTGAAGTAGGCCTCTGCCTCTTTGATGCTTCTGCCTCTAAATGCCTTCTCAATCATCAGGTGGGCAACATTACCCAATGTTCGGTTGAGGTCATCTGCCGATGGCATCTCGTAGTCTTGGAGCTTAGCACACTTCTGACATACGTAGGTAAATGGGTGCTGAATGAGACTATCGAGGCTTGTGTAGCTCTCGGCATCATACCTCTTGTCTTCCATACGCTCGTGACGCTCTTTGAGTGTAGCTCCCTGTCCAAGTTGTATCTCGGTGTCACTTTCGCCGTAGTTTATAACCTGGCGGTCGGTAATGAGTGCCTCGTTGCATATTTCACGATGCTGGGTTATGCTCTCTAATCCTCCCTTGATTCGCTCGTCGAGTTGTAAGACCAGAGGGTGACGTGCCGTTTTCTCACCCATGACTCTGTCGGTCTCAATGATTGTTAGCGACTTGGTGTTGAGTATAAGTCGTAGCATCGCCTCGCTATTCATGCTGGAGTGGTGACTGCGAGAGTATAACATTGCGCCACACTCCTCTACGGCCTTATATTCACTGTCGTTAAGCATCTCAAAGGGGTATGATGGTGTGGGCGTGTCCTCTGCAGGAACCCACGTAACGCTATTGGCCACATCGTGGATATCGCCCATAGAGCTTATCGTAGGCAAACACTCCAACTCGGCATTGTATTGGCTGTAGATGCCTGGTTGGGCAATATTCTTGCACCATAGTTGTAGGTCGATGAAGCTGAATCCCTCAGGCGCATTGCCCAGCATCTTGATAAGTGAGGTGCAGAAACTACGAATAGATGTAATCTGCTCTCGGATAGTCTCATTATAGGGGAAGTCAGCCATGTTGAGAAGTCCTGATGCCCACTTGCAAAGATTAGAGTTAAAGCTCTTTACATGCTCAATATCTATCTTGTCGCTCTGAGGTAGTGGCAGAAATTGGTTGAGTTTTCTGCGAGCCTCACGTGCCTCCTCCGGGTCTGTCTCAGCGAGACAATCCTCTATTGCTTGGTTCCACTCCTCGTTCAGTATACCACCAGAGTTTGTAAGGGCGTTGCTGAGACACTTGCGTAGCTTTTTGCATAGCTCGCCATTCATTGGGCTGATGGGCATGTTCAGCCACTCAATGATGCGTTTCATGTTGAGCGGATACTCAAACAGTCCGTTGCCAAGGCTGAATAGCTGTGCTACCTGTGGGGTGCATGACTCAAGCAACGAGCCTACGGTGGGCTTGCCTACAAGTCTTAGGGTGTTGTCTAAGAGCTTGGTGCGTGAACTATAATATATGGTATGCTTTGTGGCTGGTGTGGTGGCTACGTAGCGTAGTGCGTCATCTTCGGTTGCGAAGTGTATGTAGCTGAATGTGTCGTCGTTGGCATCTAACACAATCTTTTCGGTTGTCTTGCTGCGTAGTGCCGTCTGAATCTTACGTAGGTTACCTTCGGCCTTAGCACAATCCGTAGGGCGATACTCTACCAATAGTCCAAACTCCTGCTGCTTGGTAATGATGTGTGCAATGTGTGGTCTGAGATGCTCTTTGGCACAGCTAACCACAATCTTGTCTTCGTTGTTGAGAATCCTGCGCTCCGAGGCAATGGCGAGTAGTAGATACCAGTAGTCAGCCTCGCCACGAGGCATACTTTCAGGTTCCATGTCACGAATTATCGATAGCTTGATGCTGTCGCCCTTGTATGACTCCATGTTCCAGCCAACCTCCACTAAGCTGTCACGCCACTGCAGTATCTTGCGACTTAGGCCTGCTGAGTCGGTCTCAAACGATTTGTAGAATGGCGAGTCGGGGGTGATTCTACACTGAATGTTGGTGTGGTAGTGCGCTACACGCTCCTCGAGTGGAGATGGAGTGTAGGGTATGCCAGCGTAGAATAGCAGCCTCTGTAGTAGCTGGCTATCGCCACAGTAGATGTTGCCAAACTCTGACTTGGAGTCTTGGTCTCGGTATGGAGATGTCGAGTAGGCGGGATTGTAGTATATAGTCATATTTATATGTTGTTTATTGCTTGGTTTGGTATCTAAGGTTAGGGCTTACAAATTTAATCAATCTCTTTGACAATTCCAAGTATTTTTTTGTCTGTATAGTTGGGTTGAAAATTACGATGGCAAAGGTCGGATAAATAAACCTTGATGGGAAATGAAAAATATGTATAAAAAATTTGGAAATGTCAAAAATTTTACTATTTTACTACAATAGTCGCTATGCGTGTATGCATGCGCTATATAATACATATGTATACTAATTTTCAGCGAATTAGCTCTAAAAATATTTGGAAAATTCAGATATTTTACATATCTTTGCACCATGAAATTTAGTTAAATCCCTCGACTATGAAAATCATCAAAACATCTCGTGAACTAATGGCTATGGACATGTGGACAGTAAAGCTATTGCCTACATCCAAAGCGGCTAATCTTATGCCCGAGATGGTTGATATTTTGGGGCGATTTAATGCCTTCACGTTTGGTGTTTACCACTATGAGCTTTGCGCTGAGGAGTCGCTATGCGATGAACTGTTGGAGTATAACCTTATCATCCGATTGATGGATAGTGTTGAAGGCGAATATGTCTACATGGTCAACACCATAGATTTCGGTCATGACTTCAGAGATGTAGCCATCGACATACATTGCAACATCAGCTTTGCGCTACGTCGCAACCTGCGCATGGTGGAGGAGTCTATAGACCATCTAAAGAGTGCAGAACAGAAGGCTAATCGTGATGCGATACTGAGTTTGGGCGACATCCGTTTCAAGATAGAGTATGCCACACGTACTACAACGCTCAAATCGGTTAAGGATGATATTGCTTCGGCTGTAGAGGTCTGCAAACCTCAGGTGGCTAAACCCGCTATGTGTCTCTCTATAGAGCGTGTTCCGGTATCTCGATATAAACGTGAGGTGATGCGCTATGGTATTGTTGTTACTGTTGGCGACTATAGCATACCCATTAGCTTCTTGGGCAACGACCAAACGATGCTCTACCTTACTGCGCTTATCCGCCATAAGATGGGCAAGCCTCTCTATCGCCATGAGTTTATAAAGAACTCTAAGGGCAGAGGCTCGGCCTATCATAGAGATAGGTCGAGGGCCTGGTTTAAGAGTGTCTATCATACTATCATTAGCAGCGAGCGAGGAAGCTTCGATAAGTGGATGGCCAACATTCAGGACCCTGCTAAGAGTGGTAGAGCATTGAGTCAGGCTAAGTCGCAGTCGTGTAGTATAATTGGCGACAAGCTTGAGATGTCTCCCGAAGCCAAAAGTGCATACATGCTTCAGCTTGAGACCGATGCTGATAACAATAACTACTACACCTTTGCCTGCTCGCCTGATTCCATATCGCTGAGTATTGAGTTACAGGAGCTTATAGGTGAGTTTGGCGAGCTTTACTCGGATAGGGTGTAGGGTAGTGTAGCCATTGAGTTAACACCATTTTTCACACATACATACCAATGATCCTGCGAGGTGCTACCTATGGTAGCGCAGGAACTTTACGCCCTAATCATAATGAGGTGTATAGCCATGATGGTATAATTGGTCGAATGTAATCAATTAAAATTTAGGATATTATGCGAAGAACGAAGCGTAGTGTGGCATCACGATCAGATGCTACGATTGAGGGTGGCTGGACACCTGTGGAGATTGACAACGAGGAGCCACTAACACTCCTTGGTGCTGTGTGTCAGACTGTAGATGTGGTGCGTGGGTCGCAGTTTGACTCTCGAATATTTGAGGTTGCTGCACGCCCCATCGGCTATATCGTAAACCTACTAAGCGTAAATGCTCAGCAGGCGGTGGTCTATGCTATGGTCATGGAGATGTATACCGATCTACACCTCTCTACTTTTGATCTTGGCCGTTTCCTTGATATCTCATCGCTCAAGGCTATGATGTTTTGCGATGACCTCGATGAGCTTTGCCAGCGAGGGTACCTTGCACGTAATATGGAGGATAGGTCTAACGAGAAGCGATACTACGTGACCCACGAAGCGATAGTTGCGCTGCAGCAAAACCGAGCAATATCCTATGCAAATGGGACTATTGACTCTGTGGCTAAGTGGTTTGCCGAACTCGATAAGATTGTGATGGCTCGATGTCAGGAGTCTATCGATTATGAGATGTTCTGCCATAAGGTGGATACACTTATTAAAGATGGCCGTAAGCTACATCACATTCAGCGTTATATGACTAAGGGTAGATTGTTGAATGTCAATGATAGAATGCTGTTTATGTGGGTGTGTAATATGGTTGTAAACGATGGCTTCGATAGTGTGGTACCAGAGAATTTCAAAAAGCTCTATCGTGACCCTGTGATTTCTCAGGCTCAGCGTAAGTCATTGTCGCAAGGGAGTAATCCGCTGATTGCTAATGGGCTGTTGTGTGTTGCCACCTCCTCTGACCAGCGCTCTAAGGATTGCTATGAACTATCGGCGTGGGTAATGAGTGATATGCTCTCCGAGCTTGAGCTTACGCAGAGTGATGTTGTCGCAAAGGATGTGCTAAAACATAGCTCCATCACTCCTAAAACGATGTTTTACAACCCTAAGGAGCAGATAGCCATCGACCAGCTAAGGTCACTGCTTCAACCCGATAGGTTCACTCAGGTTCGTGGCGAGCTTCTTAAGCAGGGCTTCCGTAGTGGCTTTGCGTCTCTATTCTATGGCTCTCCGGGTACGGGAAAGACCGAGACGGTGTTGCAGTTGGCACGTGCCACAGGGCGTGATATCATGCAGGTCAACATCTCTGAGATTAAGAGTATGTGGGTGGGCGAGAGCGAGAAGAACATTAAGGCGGTGTTTACTCGCTATCGCAAACTTGTGGAGGAGTCGGAGGTAGCCCCCATACTCCTCTTTAACGAGGCAGATGCAATCATAGGCAAGCGTCTTGAGAGTGTCATGCGCTCCATAGACAAGACGGAGAACACCATACAGAACATCCTGCTCGAGGAGATTGAGCATCTCGATGGGATACTCATTGCCACCACCAACCTGCATTGCAATCTCGATAAGGCCTTTGAGCGTAGATTCCTCTATAAAGTTGAGTTTGAGAAGCCCTCGATGGAGGCTAAGTGTGCCATTTGGCAGTCGATGATAGATGGCCTAAACGCAGACGACGCTATGATGCTCGCATCGAAGTATGACTTTAGTGGCGGACAGATTGAGAATGTGGCACGCAAAAGTGTTGTGGATAGGATTCTCTCGGGTGCCGACTTATGTGTCGATACATTGTGTGGCCATTGCGATGATGAGCTTTTAGATAAGAGCGCAGTGAGAAATAAAATAGGCTATTAGCCTGTGGGGTAGGTGCTTGTGACTCTATGTAGGTCGTAGGGTAAACAGCTGCCCACATTTGAAATGTAGAAAGTGTTTATTAAGGTGTGTTCTATAAATTAACACACATTTTATATATCTATACAACGAGGTGAGAAAAGCAACTCTTTTATACCTATAAAACAATTTGTAGAGTCTTTATTTTTGTAGACCTTTGCAACAGCAATTGACAAAGATATTAACTAATTAAATACAAACCCACTATGAAAAACGGAAACAACACAATGGAACTTCTATCTCAGAATGAGGTGAAAGCTTTGAACTATCTTCGTAACAAGAAGGCCACACGCTACTATGAGGTAGGCTACATGATGGAGGATTGCGATGTTTTTGAGCATCTGATGCCGTTGAACGATGAGCAGCTTGCAGAGTTTAAGGCTATCGTTGCCGAGTGCAAGGCTCAGGACCTTGAGCTACAGTACTACTTCGATGATGAGCGTTTGCTACCTGAGCATCTTCGCTTAGAGAAGCCTGGATATTACGAGGTGCCATTCTCGGCAAACTTGGATAAGGCATATCTAAGGTTAGATATACGTATGGCTGTATTCTATGGCGGTATAGACAAGCAACCTGAGGTGGTTGATACTGCCATCATCACTCCGATGGATGAGTATGCCTCGTTGCTTGCATGGCAGTTAGGTAATCGTCGTGGCGGATATAACGACCTTAACTACTACTGCCCAGAGCTGTATAAGTCTGTCGAAGAGAGAATCCGTTGCAGGTTTGCCGATTTGGATATGGTCGCACCCATCGCTACGCCTACATTTGCGGTAGAGCTTACCGGTCTACGCAACGATGCACTTGAGCTTGTCGGCGAGCCTGAGGTCATGAGTGAGATATACTATCTTGGGAATATGTCTATCACCGAGCATATCGTAGTCTCTATCGAGGAGCGTAAGTTGGCATTCTCATACGAGTCTATGCGAGGCGAGGAGCATCAGGGTCGCTATACCATCAAGGATGTGGATGCCATCCAGCTACAGCTGACATTGGGCGTAGATAACTATCGAGGCATTGTCGAGGAGCTTAAGCTACGCTTTGGAAGTCACTCGGGCTACGAGGAGTTTAGAGAGATGCTCCTAAGCAACAATATTGAGTTTGAGGAGGAGAGTGAGTAGATGATAATAGGTAACTAAAAAATTAAGATAAATACTATGAAAGAGTTAAAATGTCCTAAGTGTGGAACACCATTTACCATCGATGAGGCCGACTACGCCTCGATTGTTAATCAGGTAAAGAACAGTGAGTTTAACCGAGAGCTTGACAGACGTGTATCTGAGCTGAACTCTCGCATTGCTGCCGAGCGTGAGGCTGAGCGTCTACGTGGCGAGCAGCTTATGGAGCGTCGCCTTGCCGAGCAGCGTGACCAGATGCTAAAGCGTGATGGCGAGATTATCCGTCTCAAGGAGCAACTGAGTGGCATGGAGCAGGCAAAGGAGCTTGAGCTGCAGGGTAAGATTGCCGATAAGGATGTGGAGATTGCCAACCTCAAGGCGCACATCGACAATATGAAGAACAGCGTAAGGATTGCTGTGATGGAGGAGCAGAGTAAGTCGTTGGAGCAGCTGCGAAACAAGGATAACGAGATTCTCGAGCTTCGCAATGCCGTACAGAACGAGAGAAATGAGGCTACTATACGTGAGAATAGCCTACGTGACCAGCACAGGGCTGAGTTGCGTGCTGCAGAGGAGCAGGTTAGCTTCTACAAGGATATGAAGAGACGTATGTCTACAAAGATGGTTGGCGAGACCCTTGAGGAGCATTGTGCTACCACCTTCGAGATGTTGCTACGTCCACATATGCCATATGCTACCTTCGAGAAGGATAACAAGACGGTGAGCGGCACTAAGGGTGACTTTATATATCGTGACTACGATGATGACATTGAGTATATCTCCATCATGTTTGAGATGAAAAACGAGATGGATACCACCGAGAAGAAGCATAAGAACGAGGAGTTCTTCGCCAAGCTCCATGAAGACCGTTGTAAGAAGGGTTGCGAGTATGCTGTGCTGGTCTCTACGTTGGAGGCCGAGAGCGAGCTATACAACAATGGTATTGTTGATGTGTCGCACCGCTACGACAAGATGTTTGTTGTGCGCCCACAGTTCTTTGTGCCTATCATCACGCTACTTACGCAGGCAGCACGCCGTAGTATCGAGTACCGTCGTGAGTTAGCCATTGCACGCAGTCAGTCGATTGACATCACCAACTTTGAGCAAAAGCTCGAGGGCTTCAAAACCTCGATTAACAAGAACGTGACTAAGGCTCATACTCAGTTCGAGGCTGCCATCAAGGCTATCGATGACTCTATCAAGAAACTGCAGACCGTAAAGGAGCAACTTACCAGCTCAGGCAGAAACCTCAGACTTGCCAATGATGGTGCTATGGACCTTACCATACGTAAGCTCACCTACAAGAATCCTACGATGCAGCAGATGTTCAAGGATGAGAAGAGGCGTGCAGGCCAAAGCGAGGAGTAACGTAACCAGAATAATTGGTTGTATCTACGTCTCTTTAAAACTACATCTTTTTCTTCAACCTGATAACAAACGGAGGGGGCTAATTAACTTTTTAGTCACCTCCATTTTTAGTCACCCCTTTTTTGTTACTCAGTGGTGGCTTTAGCCCATGCGGTGGCTTACCATGCTTCGGCTGTCATGGGGCGCTGTTCACAACTCAGTCACACGAGTCACAACGAGTCACAAAAGTCACATCAGTCACAATTGGACACGCCCTGTGACTGTGTGACTATGTGACTAAAGTGACTCAGGCTTTGGGTCGCTGGCCTCTCGGTTGCCTCGCTACCTATCATGGAGCTGTACAAG
>JAZNQJ010000229.1:0-1610 GCA_045590115.1 Alistipes sp.
CCCGAGTTTACAAAGTAGACGCAATCCAAGTCGCCAGGGAGTAGCTCGGCAATACGGTGTGCATACTCCACCTGTGGTCGTTCGACCATCTCGCCATAGACCATAATGTGCATATACTTAGCGGCTTGCTCCTGCACAGCACGCACAACATCGGGGTTGGCGTGTCCCACGTTACTCACCGAGACTCCAGCCACAAGGTCGAAATATCGCTTGCCCTCAGGGGTATAGAAAAACGACCCCTCAGCACGCTCAACCTCCACGAGCATAGGTGCTGGCGAGGTCTGGCCTACATGTTCCAAAAACTGCTTACGTAGTATCATGATTATTTTAGTATTCAACGGTTAGCTTGCCACTCTGCTCGGCACGACGTAGTATGCCCTCGAAGTCACGTACCGAGGACATTGTCCAGCGTGTGAGTAGCTTGAGTTGTTGCTCTAGTGTAAGCTGCCAGCCATCGACTGTCTGGCGTATGCGTTCCGAGAGCATATAGATGAGGATAGCTGCTGAGGCCGAGACATTTAGGCTCTCAACCATGCCACACATCGGAATCATCAAGAACTCGTCGGCGGCCTCGATAACCTCCTCCGAGATGCCTGCATGCTCCGTACCAAAGACCAGGGCAAACTTACCCTTTGTTACGTCAAATGTCTCAGGCGTAGAGCTACAGCGGTGGGGTGTTGTGGCTACGATGCGGTAGCCCTCGCTCTTGAGTGCTGCAAGTGCCTCACGTGTGGTGTCGTGATGCTCCACGTCGACCCACTTTTGTGTGCCACGCACGATGTTCACCGAGGGGTCGAACTTACAACGATCCTCGACGGTGTGAATCTGCTGAATGCCAAAGGCCTCGCAGTGGCGCATTATGGCGCTGGCATTCTGTGGGTGGAACATATTCTCGGTCATGATGCGCATATAGTGGGTGCGCTGCTCTACGGTGCGGCGCAACACCTCACGACGCTCATCAGTAAGAAACTGAGTCATATACTCAAGCCTTTCACGCATCCACTCCTCTGAGTGATGCTCGGTGCGCAGTCTACTTGCGATATTTGTCATCTTCATCTAAAATTTTCAGGTAACTCTCATAGCGTGACCACGCCACACGCCCCTCCTTGACGGCCTCCGTAACGGCACATCCAGGCTCGTGGGTATGTGTGCAGTTGTAGAAGCGGCACGATGGCGCAAGACGCATCATCTCAGGGAAGTAGCGACATAGCTCACGACCCTCAATGTCGATAAGTCCGAAGCCCTTGATGCCCGGGGTGTCGATGATATATCCGCCCTCAAGAGCATACATCGTAGAGAATGTTGTGGTGTGCTTGCCCTTATGGTGGCTCTCGGAGATCTCGCCTGTGCGGATGTCGAGCGTAGGGTCGATAGAGCCTACCAACGTAGACTTGCCGACACCCGAGTTACCCGCCACGAGCGTGGTATGCTCACGTAGCATCGCACGAATGGTGTCTACACCCTCGCCCGTGACAGACGATAGGCGCATAACGCTATATCCTGCATCCTCATATATGGCTGTAAACTCCTCAGCTTCAGCAGCGTGTTCGTCGGTGAGAGTGTCGGCCTTGCCAAGGATTATCGTAACGGGCACTTTGTAGGCCTCACAC
>JAZNQJ010000230.1:0-11016 GCA_045590115.1 Alistipes sp.
GTCTTCCTAAGACCGCTTGGCCTCCGACTTTCGGGCGTGTCGTACCAATACATCGAGTGCGAGTCGGGGTTGTTCATCGCCACACCATTGATAGTCACGTTGATGCGTGTAGCATCCGTACCACGCAGACGTATCGACGTAGCACCAATGCCGATACCTGTCTCATTAGTGGCTATCATCGAGGGAGTTAGTGCAAGAGCTGTAGGGATATCAGTACCATAGCTCGAGCGTACAAGGCTCTCCTCGGTGATATTCTCGTAGGCGATGGGCTGATCCTTATGTGTCACATGGCTTTTGTCAACCACCTCCACAACTTTGATATTGTAGTGTAGTGAGTCGGTCTGAGGCTCCGAGCCTTTGGCGTAGAGCGATGTCGCAGGTAGAAGTGTTGCGACCAAAAAATAAAAAATCCTTTTCATACTTTAGTTTGTTAAGTTTGAAAAGGGGCTTCTTAAGATATGCCTTTCCCGGTCTCGGCATTACCCGTATCCGGTACAATGGGTTTAATCTCAGCCAGCGCCCACAGCCATAGTCTATTCCGGACTAAACCAGATTGTGAGAGTTAGCACCCCTTATGTAGGGGCAAAGATAATACTTTTTTTCGGAAATGAGAAGCTGTTTGAATTTTATTGAAAGAGCTTGTTCGTTGTTAGTTGTTAGTTTTTAGTTGTTAGAGTTAGTCGGTCTTACTTGCCGAGCAGGTGGCGGATGGCGGCGATGGGGTCGTACAGCATCATACGGGGGCCTGCCCAGCGCATAACTTCACGCACTCGCTCACGCATCTCGGGCTTGTAGCAGTGTATGGTGCAACGCTTGCACTGTGGCTTATCGTTGCCAAACTTGCAACCATCGAGCCTACGGTGGGCATACTCCTCCAACGCTCTATACTCCTCCGGTAGCTCACTTAATCCCAGCTTATGGCGGCAGTATAGCCCGATCATCATCGACACCGTTCGTTTCTCTCGTTCAATTCTACTCATAGTGATTTTGTTTTGGGCAAAGATACGAAGAAAAAGAGTAATGCAAAATTAGCAGCGAGTGATTTTTCGTCAACACGTTAATAATCAGTGCATTAAATCTAACTCGCTGATTATCAACACTATGAAAAATTAGTATTTTCACAGCAACTCATATCACTGATAATCAATCATATACAAAACCCAATCTGGAAAAACTTTAGACCAACAAATTTGGTCAAGTCGCCCAACGGTAGTAACTTTGCACTAAGCAAAACGCAAAAATTTCGCACTATGAAGACCAAACTACATGTTGTGCTAAGCCTTATGATGGTAGCGGTGTTAGCCTTAACAACAACCACGCTCTCGGCACAACACACCTACAAGTTCCGAGACTCGCTGGGATCGTACAAGGTGATATTCACACCTGCAAATCCCAATGCTGAGTTTAAGATTTCACCCACAAAGCCTCTCGCACCACGTACCCACGAGCTACGACTCGGCTTGGCATGGGGAGCCACCGACTATTGGGGGACACCTGCCTTTACGAACTACATCTCCTATCGTGGTCAAGAACTACACTACAGCGGCGAGAGTCACTGGGTGACATTTGCTGCCGACTACGGCTATTGGACCAATGAGTGGTTTAGCATTGGTGGCTCACTATCGTGGACAACAGGCTTTGCACGCCACTACTCATCGCTCACACACGAATATCTCGGCTCGACACGCTATCAGCTTATAGCCATAATGCCCGTAGCTCGCTTTGCATGGCTGCGTCATGGCATAGTACAGCTATACTCAAGTGCTGCGCTGGGTCTTGGTATCGAGCTACGCCCAGGCTGGCGCACTCGCTACCTTACTGACTTCTACCCCGCCTTCGACTTTAAGCCCTTGGGCATAAGCGTAGGTCGCAAGTGGTTTGGCTTCGTAGAGCTGGGCTACGGCTCACGAGGTATAATCAACATTGGCTTCGGACATAGGATTAACCATAAACAACGATAGGCTATGAAGAGAGTATACACATATATATTATTGGGCATTGCACTGCTCTCAAGTGCTACCCTCTCGGCTCAGATCATAAGCGACGAGCTTGTCTACGACCGCATAACAGGCTATATGACCTCGGAGAGTAATATCGACACAGAGGCTAAGCCAAGCAAAAATATTCAGCATATACGCTGGAAGCATAACATTCGCATCGGCTACGGCGCACCAAGCATCATCTCGTGGATGTTTACCCATGATGCGGTCCCTGGTGCCGCCTGCTGTGATCTTCCCCTTATACACTCGCTGCGCGAGCAAATACGCAACAACCGCTACTACGAGACAGCAGAGCGTTACCTACACAGCCTATATGCCGAGTATACGACCTCTATTAACCCATGGTTCTCGATAGGTGCCAAGTGTACGTTTGCGGCCAAGTGGCTCTCGGAGTACGATTCACACACCCACGAGCTATTTGCCCGCCATAACGCCTACGACATCGGCGCACTCCTAAATATGCGCTTCGAGTGGTTGCGTCGTGAGTCGGTGCAGATGTACTCTACCGTAGGCGTAGGCCTTGCCGCTCACTTTGAGCGTGCTGAAGGACGCTGTCTTCCAATGTTTGATGTTACGTTTGTAGGCCTTAGCGTAGGTCGCTCGTTCTACGGCTTTGTTGAGCTTGGTGAGGGCATAAGCGGCTCGCTACGTGGTGGCTTTGGCGTTCGTTTCTAACACTTAACTCTCAGAACAACTATGAAAGCAACAAAGATATTATCATTAGCAATACTCCTGCTCGCAACCACAGCCTGCACACTTGGAGATCGTGACGAGACACCTCGTCCTGAGAATATCGGCTACTCAATAGCTCACACAGCCGTAGCACACCTAAGCTCGGTACATATGTTACTCGAAGATATACTTCTGTATGAGCAGATGCTCACAATCGAGGATGACACAGAACGTAACGTCTTTAAAGAGGAGCATTTCGAGCGTATGGATAGTTATAGCATAAACGGCAACCTCCACGAGGTGTATCGCAAATACAACTTAAACCCTGTACGCATCATAACCGATGGCAAGCTACTTCGTGAGGGCGGACGTTGGGAGTTAAAACGCGAGAATACATATGATTTTACCATACAGGCCACCACAGAAGGGGTATATACGTTTGAGTTTGCTATGCTCTACACTCCATCTACCACATCGCAAAATCTAAAGGGTAAGATTGTGGCAACACCGAGCCAGGAGGAGGGACAGATAGTCTACACCGCCCCCGACGGACTACTTTCAGTAGGCAATGAGGACACCTCATACAGCGACGGCAAGCGCTACCCTCTCAACCTTGAGATTACCATCACCGAGCCTGTAGTCTACGATGCCAACTATGAGAACGGAAGTTTCACAGCGGGAGCTATGCACCTCGAATGCTACGACACACTATACGGCACTACAGACATTGTGGATGTAACATTGAAGGGACGCAAGGGATTCTTCACATACCTAAATTATAGTGGAGATGTAGACCAACCATTCGATGAGTATAATCGCAAGTATAATCGAGTGCTATTCAATTAGAGAGTACTGTTTGCGTGTTTCATGAAAATTTTGTAACTTTGCTCTACCTGCGCTGCGGGTGGAGCAATTTTTGTCGTTAGAATGGAATTAACGCCCATAAAACATAGAGCATGAGTACAACAATTTCGATAAAGGGACAATCAGAGATATTTGTCGGCAACGTAGACAAAGGTCTGGAGAGGTATCTGCGTGGCGAGCGTGTGGTGGTAATCACCGATGCCAACATCGACCGACTATACCACGACCTTGTAGCACGCTACGACCATATTATTGTAGGTCATGGCGAGGGCAACAAGAACCTTATTACGGTGCAGAACATCTACTCACGACTCATAGAGATGGGTGCAGACCGCTCGACAACACTACTCGGCATTGGTGGAGGTATTGTCACCGACATCACAGGATACGTGGCCTCAACATATATGCGTGGCATAGATTTTGGCTTTATATCAACAACGCTCCTGGGCGAGGTAGATGCATCAGTAGGCGGCAAGAATGGCGTTAACGTGGCCAACTACAAGAATATGGTGGGTACGTTCAACCAGCCACGCTTTGTAATCTCGGACGTAGAGATGCTACGCACACTACCCCCACGAGAGCTTCGTGCAGGCCTTGCCGAGGTTATCAAGATGGCGATAATCAACGATAGCGAACTCTTCGACTTTGTCGAGAGCAACATCACCAGCGAGCTAACACCCTCAAAGGCTGTATTGGAGCGTATAGTGCTTGACTCAGTACGTCTTAAGAGCGACATCGTAGAGCGTGACGAGCATGAGAAGGGTGTACGTCGCATCCTCAACCTCGGACACACCATAGGACACGCCATTGAGAAGTGCTGCCGCAAGCTCAACCATGGCGAGGCAGTAGCCATAGGCCTCTCCGAGATGGCTCACCTTGCCCAACGTTTAAAGTGGATGAGCCAGGAGGATACCCAGCGTATAGATGCCCTACTATGCAAGCTCGGCTTTAAGCTCGAACTACCCGTAGGGCTAAGTGACCTTCTACGTGAGGTGCGCTACGACAAGAAGAAGAGTGACAACATAATACGTCTTGTCATTCCTGAGCGTATAGGCTCATGCCGCATAGTGGAGATTCCGCTCACAAAACTTGAAGAGTACTTTAATTGTTAAGATATGAAACGTGTATATATACTCCTTGCCGAGGGTTACGAGTGTGTTGAGGCATTAGCACCTATCGACGTGATGTTTCGTGCCGGCGTTGACCTTCGCCGCATAGCTGTAGGTGGCTCGCTCGACGTGACATCGTCGCATGGTCTTGTCACGCTACGCTGCCACTCAACAATCGAAGAGGCAGACCTAAGCGACGGATGCGCCATAATCCTGCCAGGAGGCAACCCCGGATATATCAACCTCAGAGAGTCGGAGGCGGTATGTAACGCAGTTAGAGAGTATTACAACTCCGAGCGATTGGTAGCAGCAATATGTGGTGCGCCTACGGTGCTTGCCGCAGCCGGAGTAGCTAAAGGGCGCAATATAACATGCCACAGCAGCGTGATTGGCCAGATGGGCGACTATCAATATATGGGTAGTAGCGTGGTGGAGGATGGCAACCTCATCACTGCATCTGGAGCCGGTCACTCGGTAGAGTTTGCCATAGCTGTAGCAGGCCGCATAGTCGACAGCGAGACACTATCACGCACACGTCAGGGCATGGAACTATAAAAAGTTATGGGGTGACTAAAAAGTAAATTAGCCACCCCAACTTTGTGTCATGAGGTTGAAGAAAAAGATGTAGTTTTAGGCATGCGAAGCCCGAAAAAGCGGAGTTTACTCGACGTAAATGAGCATTTTGAGGGCGAGCATAACGACAAAATACACTTTTTATTCAGCCTCAACCATATCTATCTATCAACGATTACTTCCCCTCGCTATCAGCAGCCTCCTTACGACGTAGATCGTTCTGACGCATAAGCTTACGTATAGACTGCGAGAGACGCTCAGGGTCTACGTTACGGTTAATCTCCGAGTCGTGAGCCAACGAGATACGGCCTGTCTCCTCCGACACCACAATGATGATTGCGTCCGACACCTCGCTCATACCGAGCGCCGCACGATGACGCATACCGTAGGCCTTAGGGACATCCTGGCGTGTAACGGGGAGTACGCACTTGGCAGCAACAACCCTATCGCCACTAATAATCATACCACCATCGTGCAACGGAGCATTCTTAAAGAAGATGTTCTCGATAAGCGACTGCGACACCTTAGCATCAATCGCAATACCACTCTCCTCAACAATGCCGAGATCATTCGACTGCTTAATGATAATCAGCGCACCCACCTTCTGCTCGCCCATGCTACGACAAGCGTCAACAATAGGCTTAAGCTCGATATCGTTTTCAACCTTGCGATTACGGAAATTAAAGATGCGTGATAGCCACTCGAAGCGCTCACGATGACGGCCAATAGCCTTCAGGAAGTGGCGAATCTCGGGTTGGAAGATGATGATAATGGCTATAACACCCACAGAGATGATCTGTCCGAGTATTGTCGAGAAGAGTACAAGATTGAAGGTCTTGACCAATATCCACAGCAGGTAGATGAAGAATATACCGAGCATGATATATGGTGCAGACGTACCCTTCATGGCGCGATAGACACCATAGAGCAGTGACGATACGAGGAGTATGTCAATAAAGTCGACAAATGTAAACGGTATAAAGCCCATAGCCTCAGGTTAGAGAGTGTGCGTAAAGTGATGTTTGTCTAAAAAGTGATGCTGCCCAACAAATGTCAGGCAGCCTCAAATATTGCAATTGTGGTCTACTTCTCAGCCTCGTAGAGCTTGTCAACCTCAGCCAACACCAACGATGAGATGTCGAGACCATCAACACAGTCAACAACCATCATTGAGTTAACAATCATCTTATAGCGGCCATCAGCATTGATGTTCTTGATAGCACGCTGCATAAGGTCGGTGAAGCGGTTCTGAAGCACTGCGCTCTCCTCAGCGAGCTGCTGCTCCTCCTTCTGGAGCTTCTCGCCCTCCTGCTGTACTGACTTCTGGAGTGCTGCCATGTTAGCCTCAAGGTTCTTTGCACGACGCTCAATCTCCTGGCTCTTGGTCTGAGCATTAAGCGTTGTGATAAGACCCTTCTGGTAGTCAGAGTTTAGCTTAGCACCATCCTGCTGAATCTTCTGCTGCTCGTACATAAGGCCCTGCTCACGCTTTGCCAAGTCCTCCTGTGCGGCAATAGCCTTCTTCTGGTATGCCTCCATGCGCTCCTCCAAAGGCTTGCCCTCTGCAGCAAAGAGCTTGCTCGACTTGAACATTGCATCGAGGTTTACGTATACTACCTCAGCACTCTTAACGCACTGGGCAGAGTCAGCCAAAGCAACAGACTCCTGAGCCTCGGTCGAAACCTCTGTGCTGCCCTTCTCCTTGTTACCGCATGAGACGAGCATAGCAGCTGCAACGCACACGAACAAAAGTGTTTTTTTCATAGTATTATCTCAATTTTAGTTTAAAATTCAGTTTCAACAGGCAAAGATAAAAAAATTTATTTACTTTTGTAGAAATTTTTATAATTATTTTCAGATACTCGCCGAACACTATGTATGAATATATAACAGGTAAGCTTGCGGAGGCAACTCCTACATATGCCGTTATCGAGGCTGCGGGCGTGGGATACTTTATCAACATTTCGCTACACACCTACTCCGAGATTGAACACTCCCAGAGCGCACTTCTCTACGTTCACTTCATTGTGCGTGAGGATCAGCAGACACTCTTCGGCTTCAGCACCAAGCTCGAGAGAGAGCTATTCCGACAGCTTATAAGTGTCTCAGGCGTAGGTGGTAACACTGCCCGAATGATACTCTCGACATACTCACCACGTGAGCTACAGAGCATCATCGCAGCGGAGAATGCCGTACTACTCAAAAATGTCAAGGGACTCGGCCTTAAGACTGCACAGAAGATTATCGTGGAGCTATCGGGCAAGATGATTGAGCTTGGCGCAAGCGACCTTATGTTCACCCCCAAGAGCGCTGGCACTCACCCCGAGAGCTACGACGAGGCACTCGCAGCACTCAGCATGCTCGGATTTCAGAAGAGTGCATCCGAGAAGGTGCTTAACACAATATTTAAGGATAACCCCACAATCAGCGTCGAGGATGCGATTCGCACCGCACTAAAGAGTCTATAATATTTAAATTATTAAATACTCAAAAAAAGGAGCGTTGTTGCAAAATATTTATTAACTTTGTGCGATTATATGTATATGAGAAGAGTATGGAACATAGCAATGTTGGTTGTTGTGGCACTTGTCACAGCACTCGCTGTGTCGTGTAGCAACGAGACCGACACCACACTCAACACACAGCAGAACAATATACAGAGATACCTCACAGGATCGCACTCGCCAAAGCTTATCGCTGAGGAGGATATTGCCACATCGCTTGACGACGAGCCGGCATTCTATACACATTGGGGGCTTGACATCTTCCGATACATAGCCACATACTATGACGAGGGACGTGACTCTAAGCCAACGTTAGAGGCTGGCGACAAGGCAGAGATATACTACACAGCATATATCTTTACTAACGGCAAGCCTACATATGCCAACATGTTTGCCACAAACCAGCAGGAGGCCATAGAGTATCTCGAAAATCAGGGACTGACACCATCAACTGAGTGGAGTACCGACCCTTATATCATCACACTCGGCAATGGCGACATTCTTGAAAGCCTTGAGACAGCACTTGAGGGTTGTCGTGAGGGCGATACAGTAGAGGTATACCTCACATTCGAGGCCGGATATGGCAATAAGCCTGTAGGCATGGTAGACCCTAAGTCCTCACTAATGTGGGAGATAAAGATTCACAGCGTAACGAAAAAGCAGTAACCATATATGAAACAAAGCATTAGGCTTACATCACTATTTATACTCATCTCGCTCCTTACGGTATCGTGCATCAAGGAGCCAACAGTAAACTTTAAGGATATCGAGCAGCGCTCGCTCCGAGCATGGATGGAGAAGTATAGATCCGATTTCCTTGAAAACTACCAGGAGGATGGCGGATACTATGTCGAAATTCTTGAGCCAGGCAACCCCGACTCACTACCACTTGCTGGCAAGGATGTATGGCTATGGTACGACTTCACAGGTCGTGACCTTGATGGCGTAGTCTACGAGACACGTAACAACATACTTGCTCAGCAGCTCGGCACATACACCAAATACACTCGCTATGTGCCAGCCTACCGCTTTAGTGGTGCAGAGTCAACAACAATGATGGAGGGAACGTATTTGGCCACTTTCAACAAGCTCAAGATTGGCAACACCGAGTTTGAGCCTCGCTACGGCACCAAGCTACGCCTATACCTGCCATCATCAGTAGTCAAGGCTACCGAGTCGAGCAATGGTGGCTACGAGGGGGAGTTTACACTCGATAGCTCTAAGCCGATGATTGTTGATATGACCATCTATGGCCATGTGTCAAACCCCGTAGCCTACGAGGGCGAGCATGTAGATAGATTTGCAACGGTCAATGGTGGCCTCTGCACCGACCATAAGGTAGTCAAGGAGGAGGAGAGCGAGAAGTCATCACGCCGCCGCTCAACACGTGCTGATGAGGAGCAGGAGGAGGTAGACACTCGCCCATTGGAGTTCTACGACGGTCGCTGGCATCAGCCTATCGACACCCTCGCACAGCTCTATGTAAACTATGCATACACCCCTGAGAAGTCTATCGACTACAATGTTTTAGGCACAGATACTCTGAAGTATCCAAGCGAGAACAAGTACACCATAGGTGACGTATACAGCAGCAACGACCTTGATGCCCGCATCAACGCAGCACTCATCGAGCGCTTCGGCAAGGGTATATCGTACGACGAGGTGCTTACCACCGACTCGCTAAAAACCAAGACTACAGCTAAGGTGTGGTACGTGGGTCGTTTCCTCGATGGCTTTATCTTCGACACCAACATCGACGAGATCAAGGAGATTATCTATGGCGAGGTTAAGAGCGCAGGCAAGGCCCTCGATTTCAACATGAGTGAGCCATTGAAGAATAGCTACATCCTTGCATGGAACTACTCTTTACCTACGCTACGTAAGGGTCAGTGGGCAGCAATACTCACAGTATCGACCTACGGCTATGGCATATCGGGTCAGGTGGGCGAACACACCTCAACAACAACAGGTAACGAAGATGCCGCATACTACGACTACCTCAACTACATGAACTATATGAACTACATGAACAACTACTATGGCTACGGCTATGGTGGCATGTACAATAACGGCTACTACGGTTATAACCCCTACTACTATGGTTATAACTACTATGGTGGCTCATCGTCGAGCGATACTCAAACTATCACAACAACATCGACCGAGATACCCGCATACAGCCCGCTACTCTTCCAGATATTCGTTGAGAAGTAGTATCTAACACCCAAAATAACAAAATGCCTACAGCCACAGAAGGGTGTTGTAGGCATTTTTTTATACACAAAAGGCCTAAAACTTAAAACACTATGAAACGTATATTATCAATGGTAATGCTGCTAATAGTCTCAATGTGTATAGGCAGCGTATCGGCACAAAGCCATGAGGGAAGGCACTTCGGCTGGGGCGACAGAGCGAGATACTATTTCCAACCCCAACTTAGGGGCGACATCAGCCAAATAGTAGTGACACACATAGATGGCACCATATTTATAAAGGAGTTTCACACCTTCAACGAGCATGGCGATGTAGTCTCGACCAAAGGCTACAACTCCTCTAATAAACTCGTGAACAATAGCAACTACACCTACGACTATGCAAAAGGAACAGTATATGAGGCGCACTACTTCCTCGGCGAGCTAACATTCGACAATGAAACCACACTCACAACCGCAACGATAAGCGATGATGAGCTATTCGGAACATCTAACGAATATAAGGCTGAGTACAAATATGACTCGGAGGGCAGAGTCATCGAAAAGAAGAGCGACGACTGCACTACTACATACGAGTATGATGGCGCAGGCAATATAACAAAAATTGTCACAGAGCTAAAAGATGGCACAAAGTCTACACAACTCAAAAAGTATGACACACGAGGCAATGTCGTTGAGCTACACATCAGCCCTTCGACATACTCGGATTCATCACGCACAACATACCAGATTACCTATAGGTAGGTTCTATAAATTAGTAAATATGTTATATATTACACCCATGACCATATGCAACAATAAGTGTCGTGGGTTTAATTTTTGGCAAAACCATTTAACCCTATCTATATCAAGGAATTAAGCAACATTACACAGCTCCTAATAGAGTGTTCGCTGCAGTAAAACAAATAGAAATAAGGCATACTATTGTTCTATAGTGTAAATAGAGATAAATAAGCGTGTCTGCTATGTATCACATATATAGCCGACTTAAGAATACTTACTTAAATTTATTTACAATGGCAATGCAGATTAATGACCTGAACATTCAGGCTGCCTTTTTGGATGGTAATCTAAGAGGCGA
>JAZNQJ010000231.1:0-4061 GCA_045590115.1 Alistipes sp.
ACCGCTTGGCCTCCGACTTAGGGTCACAGCGTCGCCCTCAGGCTTGAGCATCGAGTAGCTCAGGGCAACACCTGCACCCCACTCGGTGCGTATCTTTGGCTTGCGAGCTTCGGAGTCCGCAGGGAGGCCATCGTGAGGCGATTGCGCCATAGCACCCACCGACAGCATTGTTGCGACAACTGCCAAAACCACTCTATGTAGCAATCTACACTTCATTGTCTAACTAAAACATATATCGAATATCCTCCAAAGGTACGATTTTTATTAGAACAAACAAAAATATCGGCTAATTATTTTGTAAAGTTTTCATAATTCAACGATTTACATTATCTTTGTGGCGCAGTATGCTTTAGAGGTTTTGATGGGTTTTAAACCTGAGGATATGGGGATGATGGGGAAAACCGCAAGCGGAGCTTGCTCTGGGGATGATGGGGATTCTCTAAAAACTAACCCTCTAATAACTAACAACTAAAAACTAAAACAATATATGAGTCTTGTAGCGATCGTAGGTCGCCCAAATGTGGGTAAATCGACACTTTTCAACCGCCTTGTAGGCCAGCGTCAGGCTATCGTGGATGAGACAGCCGGCACAACACGTGACCGCCACTATGGCAAAACCGATTGGAACGGTAAGGAGTTCTCCGTTATCGACACAGGTGGTTACACCGTAAACTCGGAGGATATCTTCGAGGATGAGATTCGCCGCCAGGTGATGCTCGCCATTGAGGAGGCCGACCTGATACTCTTCCTCGTGGAGGTGCGCACAGGAATCACCGACCTCGACATGATGATGGCCGACATCCTACGTCGCTCAGGCAAGAAGGTGATGCTCGTATGTAACAAGGTGGACACCTACGACCTCATATACTTCTCGCATGAGTTCCACGCCTTAGGTCTCGGCGAGCCTTTCTGTATTAGCTCGATGTCGGGTAGCGGCACAGGCGACATGATGGATGCCATACTCGCCAACCTTCCTGAGGATACACAGGCAGAGTATGACGCAACGCTACCACGCATCGCCATCGTAGGCCGTCCAAATGTGGGTAAGTCGTCTATGACAAATGCCCTCTTGGGACAAGAGCGTAACATTGTGACTAACGTGGCAGGTACCACACGTGACTCGATACACACCCGCTACAACATGTACGGCATGGACTTCTACCTTATCGACACCGCAGGTATGCGCAAGAAGGGTAAGGTTACCGAAGACCTTGAGTTCTACTCTGTTATGCGCTCGATACGTGCCATCGAGAACTCAGACGTATGTGTGCTTATGCTCGACGCTGAGCAGGGCATAGAGTCGCAAGACCTCAACATCCACAACCTCATTGTGCGCAACCGCAAGGGGTGTGTCATCGTGGTCAACAAGTGGGACTTGGTCGAGAAGGATAGCAACACGATGAAGGTATGGCGTGAGTTCCTCGAGAAGAAGCTCGCACCATTCAGCGACATACCTATCATCTTCACCTCGGTAATCAACAAGCAGCGAATCCTCGATGTGCTTCAGGCCGCCATACGTGTCTATCAGTCACGCAAGCGCCGTATCTCTACTTCGGAGCTTAACGACTTCTTCCTACCGCTCATCGAGAACTATCCTCCTGCAGCAACCAAGGGTAAGTATATCAAAATTAAGTACGTCACACAGCTACCTACGCCTACACCGCAGTTTGCATTCTTCGTGAACCTACCGCAGTATATTAAGGAGTCGTATCGCCGCTTCCTCGAGAACAAGCTACGTGAGGAGTGGGACTTCTCGGGCGTGCCTATTCAGATTTACTTTAGACAGAAGTAAGCACCCTATGGCTCACACTGCATAGGAGTATTACTAATTTGGCCACAGAATGTCTTTTAAGGCATTGTGATGATTGACGCTAAGACAACCGAAAAACAAATTTATAAACCTAATAAACTTTTAACCATGAGAAAACTTTTCAACATTTGGGCAGTTATCCTCTGCGCGCTCGCAGTTATTGGTTGCGAGAAGAACCCAGTAGATGACGGCACAGGCACAGGTAACAATCCTACACCAGGTACTACCCCTGAGATTACTCTTGAGCAGACAGCCATCGACTTCAACTCGTTCACGTTCAAGGTGACAACAAACGTTGAGGGCGAGCTTGGCTACGCAGTAGTTGCTGAGGGTAACTCAACACCTAAAATCGAAGAGCTTTTTGCACTCAACAGTGCTGAGGTAAAGGATACTGCTACGCTAACGGTATCTGACCTTAACGATAATACAGCGTATACGCTCGTGGCAATTCTTCGTGCAAAGGAGGATGGCACACTCAGCTCACCTGCAAAGTTGGAGTTCACAACACCTGACGACGGCGTTGAGAACCCTATCGTAATCAATGGTGTAACATATAGCACCGTAACCTTCACCATCAACATTGCTGGTGACTACCTCTTCCAGTGCATCGACAAGGCATACTTGGAGCATAATGGCCAGACCCCAGAGTCGTATATCAGCACCATGGGTATCGGTATTCCAGAGAAGGGCGTACAGACATACGAGTGGGTTGATGGCTCAAAGTATGGCAGCTACGACATGCACCTTCGTGAGGATAGCGAGTACTACGTTATTGCAGCCATCAGCGACGGCAAGCAGAATGTAACGGGCGACATCTTCGTAAAGCCTTTCCGCACACCTAAGCGTCCTGTATCGGAGGCTGGTATGACCATCGAGCTGAAGAACCCTACATCTCATTCGATTACCATTGCAACAACTCCTGAAAGCTCTGTTGTTGAGTACTACGTATGGGTGGAGACCAAGGCAAACATTGAGTATTACGTCACAGTTGGTGGAAGCGAGACCTTCTTGAACTCACTTATCAAGAATGCTAACTCTGGCGCTTGGCACCTCACCACGGCTAACGAGCAGACCTGGGAGCGTCTTACGCCTGATACCGACTACTACTGCTTGGTATACCTTATCGACAACAAGGGTAGCGATATGATGCAGAAGATAGAGTTCCGCACTTCGGGCAAGACTCTTGATGCCCCCAAGGGAGAGGTTAGCGTAACCCCCGCATCGGAGAACCCTCATAAGACCCTCTACATTAATCTCTACTCGAAGGATGCTACGTCGGTAAAGGTGGCATTCAACACAGCTGCCGACATTCAGGAGCAGCGCAATCAGGATAAGACAGACGAGGATATCGCAAGACTCTACGGTATCGAACTCAATGCCGAGCAGGTAGAGGCTGTTCGCACCACAGGTCTATCACTCATCAACGAGGAGCTTTGGCCCGATACTGAGTATATTGCTGTGGTAAGCATCAAGAACATCGAGCAGACCGAGACTATCATCTGCTCAACAGGAACAACTCCTAAGAAGGCTCTGCCAACACGTGTTGAGTCAGACCTCTTCGAGACATTGCAGGGTAAGTGGCTCGTATCTTACGACCTCATCCAGGTAAATGGTGTTAACGTCTCTATCAAGGACGTAGAGGTAACCATCGCTGCTGGTGCAGATGACAAGAGCGCCAAGGAGTACCGTGACTACAACCGCCTTGTACTCCTCGGCTGGCCATTCGACGTAACTGCACAGGGTGTATTGAAGGAGATTCCATACTACTCGCCTGCCGTCCTTCTTGAGTCATCAAGCTACTGGCGCAACTACGAGTCGTTGGCATATCGTGACTACGGTCCAAAGATCTTCCTCGAGATTGGCGAGGGTGATGTCATCACTATCCCTTCAGAGAAGAACCACTACCTCTATAACTGGGGTGATGATGGCTACACGCTCTACTTCTATGGCGCAGACTACAATGCTAAGCAGTCGGCACCTGCAACATTCCCTGTAACACTGTCGGAGGATGGCAAAACACTAACTATCGGTGCGCACCACTCTGGCGCAGAGTTCAGCTATGGTGTATACCGTCCATCGGTATTCCGTGATAATGAGATGTGGTCGGTTGCAACATCTGACATTGTACTTAAGCGTGTTGAGTAAAACCATATATTGATAATATGAAGAAGATACTATTTGTTCTATTAGCTATCGCAGGCCTTGTGGCTTGCGATAGCAAAGAGCCATCTGTCGAGCTTAAGCCACAGCT